>JBBSJW010000013.1:0-46973 GCA_038256885.1 Propionibacteriales bacterium | reverse complement strand
GAGGCGGATCTCGTCGTGCTCGACCTCGGGCTGCCCGGAGTCGACGGCATCGAGGCGACCGGACTGTTCAAGGCCGCGAACCCCGAGCTGGGGATCCTGGTGCTGACCATGTCGGAGGAGACGCCGGTGCTCACCGCCGCCGTGCGCGCCGGCGCATCGGGCTACCTGGTCAAGGGATCGGAGCCGGAGGACATCGAGCGCGCCCTTCGTGCGATCGCCCGCGGTCAGGTGGTATTCGGCGAGCAGGTCGCCGCCGCCGTACTCGCCCTGGCGGGGCGACGTACGACCGTCGCCGCGGACTCGGAGTTCCCGATGCTGTCTGTTCGCGAGGTTGAGGTGCTCGACCTCATCGCCGCAGGTCGGTCGAACGCGGAGATCGCCGCGTCCCTTGTCGTGTCGCCGAAGACCGCCAAGAACCATGTCTCCAGCATCCTCACCAAGCTGGGCTGCACCCGAACCGAGGCCGTTGTCCGCGCACGCGACGCCGGCCTCGGCCGAAGTTGATTCGCTGCGTAAACGTCGCTGATTGCTTGGGGTCATTCTGGGCGGTAAGCACCTGCGACTTAGTGGGCGGATCGAATTATTGGAGCGCCAATTGGTCGAATTCCGTTTCGACGTCTGAATCTGCTCGTTCGCGCAGTTCAGAGGATTCGGCAAGTACGCGACCGACACGCTCGAGAAAGCGCCTCCGCAACAGCCGCACGAAAAGCGGCAGGAGTTCCGGACACCGCTCCAGCGGTTGTCGAGAAGGAACCGGCCAATCCTGCCCGCTGACGCAGACAGCCAGGCCCCACCCGACCTGGGATTCCCATGCTTCAGGGTCTGACCCCGTGTACCGGTATCGTTCGAGGTGACCTTTGGAGTGGTGACTGTGGCGGTGACCAAACTCGTGGCGTCTGGGTCCACGCCAAGCTGCAGAGCGACGTGCAGAATGATGTCGAGGACGCTGCGCTTCCCCGCAACCGTTCAGATGTGTGCGCCGGGATCAACTGGCCGGCACCGGCAGTGACCCTCGCGCTGAAGCGACGAACCTGTTGGGCGTCCTCGTGACCCCAACGGGGCCTGATGCGCTCCGGCGAGAGTCCGACGACCAGATCAGCGCGCTCGCCGACCGCTTCGAACAGATCTTGCGAGCAGGCGACGGCGTGGGGGCCGAGCTGCTGACGGCGGAGGCGATTGATGCTGGCGTGGCCCCCGAGGTCATTCAGTCCCTTGTCATCACCCCAGCGATGGTCCGCGTGGGAGAGTTGTGGGAGCGGGGTCAGCTCGGAGTCGCTGACGAACATCTTGCTACCGCTATCTGTCAGCACGCCCTGCTCAAGCTGTTCGAGTCGATGAGCGACGCAAGGAGGCGGCTGCCTTCCGCCGAAACGATTCTGCTGGCTGCCGTGGAGGGGCAACACCACGTCCTCGGGCTCAAAATGTGCGCCGATGTCTTGGAGAGCTACGGCCATCCGATCCTGTATCTCGGCGCGGACGTTCCGGTGGCCAGCCTGCGGGCGTTCGCCTTAAAGACTCAGCCAGCATTGGCTGGGCTCGGATTCGGGATCACATCGAACGTCAGCTGCCTGGCGGACTCGATCTGGGCGCTGCACGAGGTCTCTCCCAACACCCGAATCTTGCTCGGAGGGCGATCCATCCCGGCGGAGTTCCGGTCGACCTACCGCTACGTCGAGAACAGCATCGATGTACGACAGACGGTGAAAGAACTGCTTGAGGGGCCACCGCAGCCGCTGCCTCGCATCGTCGAGGTGCTGCGCTCCAACATCAGCCTCGTGTCCTGGGACGTCGAGCATCCAGGGGAGATCGACCCAGTGGCGGAACGTATGTCGCTGGCCACCGAGCAGGCTGTCGACCTTGCCCGGGAGCACTTCAGGCGGTCCCAGGCCTATCGCGAGCTTGCCTTCCGAGACCCGTTGACGGGCCTGGCGAACCGTCGCGCCTTCGCGGACGAGCTCGACTCCGTGACCCACAAGGGCGGCGCACACGCAGCGGTCATGATGATCGATGTCGATAATTTCAAGACCGTCAACGACACACGGGGCCACGATGCCGGCGACGAGCTTCTTCGAGCCATCGCCGAGACGATCAGCGAGTCCCTCCGTCCGAACGACGTCGCGGCCCGGATGGGCGGGGACGAGTTCGCGATCCTGCTGCCTGCGACGACGATCGAGCGGGCCTGTGAGATCGCGGAACGAGTCCGAGCCGCTGTCGCCGACAGCTCTTCCTTGCCGGTGAGCCTCAGCATCGGCGTCTCGCCGCTGGCGAAGGACTCGCGCGTCGCCGTGCTGGCCGCAGACACGGCGTTGTACAGAGCGAAGGCGGCTGGCCGCAACTGCGTCATGGCGTCGTCCCAGACCAAGATTGCCTGAGCAAGGAAAGGTCTCCCATGTACGTTTCGATGTCTCGATTGGACATTCCGGCCGACCGCGCACCCGAGCTGGTCACTTTCAGGGTCCGGGCGCACCTCGCCGACCAGGCGGACGGGTTCATCGACCTCCAGGTCTGGCAGTCTGACCGCGACCCGGGCGAGATCCTCATGGTCAGCCGTTGGTCTGACCGGGACTCCTTCAAGGCCTACATGCGTAGCGAGGGCCACCGACCTCGCACGACCGCATCGACTCCGGAAGCAGGTAGGTTCGGCTGCTACGTCAATCTAACCGTCGCTGCGAGCAGCTGCGTCCGAGGTCGACGTGGTCGAGTTCCGCTTCAATACAACGTCACACGCAAAGTAGCGCCCACTTTCCCCACGACGAGTCCGCGATGAGACGATCGCGATTAATCAGTCCCGTCACTCGCGGATGTCCTGTATCACGCCCTCGAGTGTGTCGCGGTAATCGCGCGGAAGGACTCGGCGTCCCCATTGCGCCAGTCGCTTCCGGCGGCTGAGGGGGACGCCGAGGTCTGCCAACATCTCATCGATGTTTCGGATGGAGAACGGGATGACGCTCGTTCCGTGGGCATGCTTGCCCTTGGTCCGAGCCTTCATGTACGCCAGTTCGTTCTCGACCAGCTCTCGCCGCTGGTCATCGGGTGGCAGCGGCAACACGCCTGCCAAGTGTGCGGCGGTCCATACTGCTCCGACTTCGGCGTTGATGGTGCTGAATACGGATGAGTTGTACCCGCAGAACGTCAGGTTCGGGACATCATGCGGAAGGATCCGCCGGAACAGGTGGAAGTTGCCGTCTGCATCACGGAAGTTCACGGCCCCATCGAGGAACGGCGCATCCTGCTCAAATCCAGTGGCGGCCACGATCAGGTCAGCCGGAACGGTCGTTCCGTCATCGAGTTGTGCCTTGGGCCCATTAAGCAGCGTGAGGATCGCTCGGTCCCGTTTTACGACGATGGCGCCCGAGCGAACAGCCTCAATGAACCCGTCCGTCATCATGCTGCTGGTGCTCTGGCCGATGTCCTCGAACCGGCCGGGCGGTATCAAATCCACGTCGCCGAGGTGCTGATCGGCGATCGTCAGGCGGCGGACGAGGGACCAGGCAGGCCGGAAGGCGCCTGGGTGAGCGAACATCGACTCCGTCAGGCGAGTCATGGCGACGTCTTCAATATCACGGCCCATCTGCCGCTTGGAGCCCTTCCACAAGAGGCGCCGAGTAACGATCGTCAACGATTCAGCGACCTCCGCCAGGGACACCGCAACGTCGCACGCGGACTTGCCGTAGCCGACCACAAGCACGTGCCGACCACGCGCGTCGTCCAGCGTCAGCTGCTGGGACGGCGCCTTGACGACGCCTCCAGCGCCAGCGTGGGCGTCGGCGCCTGGCCACTGCGGAACGCGCGGCGCTGAGAAGACGCCGTTGGCGACCACGAGGTGGTCGATGTTGTGCTTCTCGCCCGCTTCTGTTGTCAGGAGCCAACCATCGGCGGTTGGCGCAGCATGCGCGATCCCCGTGCTCAGCTGAAGGCTGTCGGCAAGATCGAAGCGCTCGACGTAGCCCGCGATGTGGGAATGCCACTGCTTGGCCAAGGGGAAGTCGGGCCACGAGCTGGGCGGGTCATGGTCGGTGAAAGTGTAGGTATGTCGGGTGTTCTGGGTCTTCAGGCCCGGATAGTGCCTGGTGGTGCTCCACACGCCACCGACGTCAGGCGTTCGGTCGAAGGTCAAGACATCGTGCCCAGCGGAACGCAGCACTTTGGTCGCGGAAAGCCCCGCAATGCCAGCTCCGATAACGCCAATGCGCACGTCCTGAGTATTGCAATGGAAGCGACAGTCGGTGACGGAATCGCGCCATTTTCAGCGGCGGAGCGGCGTGTAGTCCCGGCGACACGTGGTCCGCCCATCCGTCACCGACCGAAAACCCGCGCTGCTATCCCGCTTTCCAGTGCGGTCGAAGTGGGCTTGGGAGCCGGCCACGTGGTCGCGTTCCGCTTCAATACAGTGTCAGGCAACCAGAAGTAGTTCGTCACTCCAATCGGTCGATTTCGCGGCGAAGGTCTACACCGGCGAGCTGGTCTCTAGCCAGCGGCAGGTGGTGCCGGGTTGCCGCGCATCGGCTGACCGGCCTCCGATCGACGTTCGTTGTCGCGGACCCGCGGTGAGTAGTGGGCGAAGAAGGCCTGGGCGACCAGCTCACGTCGACTGCGTACCCCCAGCTTCTCGAACACCGACTTTAGGTGTTCCTGGACGGTGTGCCCGGAGACCGACAGCGTCGAGGAGATCCCCGCGGTCGGGTGTCCCTCGAGGACGAGCTGAACAACCTCACGTTCGCGCCGGGTGAGCCCGTGCGCGGACATCACCAGGTCGAAAATCCTCGGCGGTCTGGCGGGTTCAACCAGGACGGCCACCCGCTGCTCCCCCGCGAGCCGGGCGGCGGAGAGTGCGAGCCAGGGACCATCCGGCACGCGGACCCGCGCTTCTGCTGGCCGTCCGGACGCGGCGGAGCGAGCCACGGCCAAGACGCTCATGGGGACGGCCCGTTCGATGTTGCCGTCGCCCAGCGCGGTCAGCCACGCCGCGCCGGCGGCGGTCATGGACTCCACGTTGCCGTCACCCCCGACCAGGACCAGCCCGGGGCCGTCCGGCCAGTCCGGATCCGACGCTTCACCGAACACCAGGGCACGGCGCGCCCCTTCAGCGAGCGGGGTGCTCACGGCTGAGAGGAATTGCTTCTCGGCGGCGCTGAACATCGGCCGGTCCTGTTCTCTGTAGAGGCCGAGAGCACCCCACACCTCACCCGACCGGGTCTGGAGCCGCAGGAGCAACTCCTGGTCGCCACCGAGCTCGATGTTTGCCTGCCAGCGGGCGGTTCCGCTCGGATCTCCATCAGTGAGCTCGTGGAGGGTCGAGATCCCTGAGTCGGAGCGGACCACGTCGAGGATCTGGTTGACGTCGTCGTCGAGGTACTCGGCTTCGAGCCAAGCATCCGGGTAGTCCGCTAGACCCTCGTGGAAGTGGCTGGTGATGAGGTGCGATGCAGGATCTAACGTGTACCAGCACGGCACCCAGTAGTGCGGCACGACCTCGCCGATCACCGAGGAAGACTCCTGCCAGAACGTGGCAAGGTCGTACTGGCGGCTCGCCAACTCGCGGACCCGTTCCTCTGCTCGGATCGCCTTCGACTCCACATCTCGCACTCTAGCGATCCAGATACTGCCCACGACCCCCACAAACCTGGTATTCCGTGACGGCTTTGCCGCACCTAGCGTCTCGAGGATGAACAAGACACCCGCACCGACCCAGCCGTACCGCCTTCTCGGCCCAACGGATGGCCTCGTTGAACCTGGCCCAGGTCAGGTGACCGACCGATTCATGATCGACGGCCCGGACTCGGACCAGCGCTTCGCGCTCGTCCAGCACCTGCTGGCACCCCGGGCACTCGCCGCCCCCGTTCACCGTCACCACCTCGAGGATGAGTTCACCTACGTGCTCACGGGCAGGGTCGGTGTCCTGCTCGGCGATGACGAGGTCGTTGTCGAACCGGGCGACCTCCTGTTCAAGCCGCGTAACCAGTGGCACACCTTCTGGAACGCTGGCGACGAACCTGCAACGGTCCTCGAGCTGATCTCGCCCGCGGGGCTGGAGACCTTCTTCCGGTGGCTCGCGGAACTCGACGAGTTCCCGGCTCCCGACGTTCTCGCGGTCAAGGCCGCGCCGTACCAGTGCGACGTCGATCAGGGTGCGACTGAGGCGCTCATGCTGAGGCTGGGGATCGCCGGGTAGTGCTAGTACGCAGCCAAGTCATCGAGCCGCCGCCGTCGATCAACTTGTATGCCTGTCGCCGTCGCTGGTCGGGAGTCAAGGAGTTACTTCTCTTTTAGCCGTTCTTGACGACGTAGACGTCACCATTGCGGACTTCAACGGTTACCCGACCAAGTGGGACGACTATTGTCAGGGTTTTGAAGAACGAGCCGAAGCCAGGGATCTTGGCGAAGACGCCCTGCGGTCCCCGGACCATCCGCCCGGTCTTCACGTCGTACTTTGCCGCGTGCCATGGGCAGACGAGGCAGCCGTCGGCGTCAATGCTTCCTTCGTCGAGGTTCCCTCCCAGGTGCCTGCACTTGCGCGTCACCGCGAAGTAGTCGCCGTTGTTGCCTACGGCATACTCCCCGGCGCGTTTGACGCTCCCCGGGGTCAACTCATCTGCGGGTCCAACTTTGTGTTCCATGTCGTGATGCTACCGCCGTGCACGGTAGGTCGGCCTCTAAGAGATCGCAGCCAAAAGACGCAGCCGGTGATCCAGGCCGGCTCACGGGTCCACGCATGAGCGGCGCTCAACCTGGTTCCGCTTCAACGTGGGAGTTCCGGGTCTGACTGCCTGTGGTGCTCCGCGCGGAGCAGGCTGCCGAAGGCAACCACGAGGATGACATTGACCGGGATGGCAACGACCGCAATGTTGCCGATGTGCGCGATGGGCCATCCGATGATCGCCACGAGGACAAACGCCGCCTGGAGGCGATGCCCGAGTTTGGCCAGGGCAAGGGCAACCAAAGCGAACGACAGCGGGAAGAACAGGCCGATCGGCTTGATAAGGTTGGCGGCTCCTGGCTGATCGACAAGCTGTATGTCGCCAAGGGACATGTGGATCGCTTCAAATCCGTACGCCGCGTTGCCGACCAGGCCGATGATGCCGGTGAGCACGATCGCCGCTTTCAGCATTGAGGAGCGGGGGAGCCAGGTGGCGATCCTCAGCACCACCAGTCCGTACGCGATCGCGCCGAGGACTTGGAGGACGCCGGCTCTTCCGCTGTCCCATCCTTGTGCGGCGTACGTGGAGTCGGCGGCGAGATAGGTCAGCGGGCCAACGACGAGTGACGCGGTGAGCAGTTGGTCAGTGGGATTCCTGAACTTGGTTGGTGTGGTGGTTGTGGTCATGTCGAGTTCCCTTCGTCTGGTGGATGCCCCGACTCTCGTCGCGCGCTGATCCATTCGGTACGGGGTCAACCCTGGAGACACAGAAACAGGGAAAACCCCGGACGTCGCACGCTCGATTGCGTGTCATGATTTCGACCATGAGCGCCGCACCCCGTGCCCGAGACTCGGCGCTACTGCCCCTTCTGGCGTTGTGCGCCGTCGTCGCCCTCGTGGCCGTCGGGTTCTCCCGGGGTGTGTGGCTACCGAATCTCCACAACGGGTTGCTGGCATTCGCGTTCAGCTTCGTCGGAGCAGTCGTGCTGTTCTCGCGGCCGACCCAGCGTGAGGGTCTGCTGTTCCTTGCAACCGGCACGCTCGAGGCAGTGATGTTCGTCGGGCGACAGATTGGTCACGACTCGGCGTCGTATGACGATCGCTGGTGGGGATGGGTGGGCGTGTGGCCACTGGCCATCACGCTCGGCGCGGTGACCTGGTGCATCTTGTGCTTCCCGGAGGGGCGCTTTCTGTCCCGGCGCTGGGCGTGGGTGGGCGTCGGAGTGGGCGTGCTGGCGACGGTCTGTTCGCTGCTGTCTGCGCTCTGGCCAGTGGAGTATGCCGAGACGGGTGTACGAACGCCACACCCCTTCTCCCTAGGCGGCGCGGACACCGCCGATGCGATCTGGTCGGCACTTGCGCACTCGACCTACGCGGCCTTCCAGCTGCTCTGGGTGGTGGCCGTCGTGGTCCGCTGGCGCCAGTCGAGCGGCTCCGCTCGCAGCCAGCTGACGGTGATGCTTGCGGCAGTTGCACTGTCTGCCGTGGCACTGGTCGTGGGGCTCGTCGTGGCCGGTTCGCCACGCGCCGGAATCCTGACAGCCACGCTGATCCCAGTCGCAGCTGGCGTGGCCATCCATCGGTTAAGTCTGGCGCGAGTCATCGAGCAGCAAACGGAAGCGGGTCGCCTGGAGGGGCTCACGCCTCGCGAGAACGAGGTGCTCGACCTCATGGCGGAAGGGCTCTCAAACGCAGCGATCTGCGCACGCCTTCACCTCTCGATCAAGACCGTCGAACCTGTGGTCAGCGCGATCTTCACCAAGCTGGGTCTGCCTGCCGACTCTGACAGCAATCGCCGCGTGCTCGCCGTGGTGGAGTACTTGCGGCGCTGATCCACGGGGATGCCGGTCGTATTCAGTGGTCGGCGACGAGCCGGGCGAACTCTTCGAGCATGTCGAGGAGCAACACCTTGGCCGGTAGATCGTGCTCCTCGCGATGGACCGCACACAGATCCTGGAACATCGGTGGGTCGAAGCTGCGGAGTGCTACGCCTGATGGCGGGATCCGCCACGAGTCGACGCTGTGCCAGATGCAAGACCCCAACCCACGGAGCACGGCCTCGAGCCATACGCTGCGCTCGTCGCTCTCGATCGCCACGATCGGGGTGAAGCCGAGGGCGTTGAAGAACGCATCGAACGCCGTACGACGATCGGTGCCGACCGTAGGGAGCACCAGCGGCACATTGGCCAGGGCGGCGACAGGAATCGGGTCAGCGAGATCGAGGCCGGGCGGCGAGACGAGGCGCACCTCGGCGTGGCCGATCGGCACGACCGTCAGCTCGGTCGTGATTGCCTGATCGCAGAGACCGAGGTCCGCTCGACCCGTACGGACCAGGTCGTGGACCTCGGATGTCCCGCCCGCACCGATCAGCCGGGCTTGGATCTCGATCCCTTGCTCGCGCAGCGCGCTCAGGATCGGCAGCGCCATCGACACCTGCAGCGTCGGTGATGCCGCAATCACCAGCTGGGCCTCTCGCGCACCCTGCTCGCCGATGCCGCGCATGGAGTCGAGTCCGCGGAGGATCCTGCGCGCTCGAGCCGTGAAGGTCTCGCCTGCGGCGGTGAGAACGATGCCGCGGCCCGCGCGGCGAAACAGGGTGAGGTCGAGCTCGCGCTCGAGTTGCCGGATGGCGCGGCTCAAGGCTGGCTGAGCCACGAACAGGCTCGCGGCAGCGGCCGTCATGCTCCCACGCTCGGACGTCGCGACGACGTAGCGGAGCTGCTGGATGTTCATGCCCACCTCCGATCCATGCCGAACGGGTCTTGGACGTATTCCGTCCTAGGACGGAATATCTATCTCACGTTCTATCACCACTCCGCTTAGAGGAGAACCATGAAAGCCACCACGACATCCATCCGACGACGCGGCCGCACGCTCGTCGTCGGCACTGCAATGGCAACCGTTGCGCTTGCCCTCGGCGGCACCGCACAGGCGGCTTCGCCCACTCCCAGCCTTGCCGGACTCAAGGTCCTGCTGACGAACGACGACAGCGCTCGCGGTCTCGACGCCGGCTTCGGTACGGACGGCAAGGGCCTCTACGAGCTCCGCAAGGCGCTGTGCGCTGCGGGTGCAGACGTTCTCGTCGTCGCACCCTGGTCTCAGCAAAGTGGCGCCGGTGCTCGTATGACCACGCCCGGTTTCAGCCCGGTGCCGCTGACCGTGCAGGCCGTCAACGTGCCCGCCGCGTACGCGGGTGACTGCAGCTCGTCGGCCACTGCTGGTGCTGTGTTCGGCGTCTGCACGACGGCTGGGCCCTGCAGCTCCTCCGTACCGTCCGCGTCTCCTGCTGACGCCGTGAACATCGCCCTGAGCCGGTTCGCGAAGACGTACTGGTCGGGAGGGCCTGACGTGGTGCTGTCCGGTACGAACTTCGGTCAGAACGTGGGCTCGACGCTCAACCACTCCGGCACCGTCGGAGCGGCGGTCACGGCGCGTGAGTACGGCATTCCGGCGATGGCGTTCAGTGCTGAGGTGCCGCGCGACCTGGCGCAGATCCCCAACGTGCCGTTCGCGGCGACCGCGACATTCGCGGTCGACCTGATCGCCAAGGCCGTCAAGTACAAGGTGCTGAAGCCTGGACTGGTGCTCAACGTCAACCACCCGTTCATCGGTGCTGGCGAGACGCTGGGCAAGCCGGTGTTCACGGTCGCGGGTTCGTCGAATGACATCGGACTGACGTTCAACGGCGACGTCCCCAAGACGGGTGGCACCTACCAGCTCTCGGCGGGAACGCCTCCGGCTGAGACCAAGAAGAACGCCGACACAACAGCTCTCGCAGCCAACAAGATTCCGATCACCGCGCTCGATGGAGACTGGTCGAAGTCCGCGGGGAGCCTGCTGATGCTCGCACTCATGGGGAAGTGACGAGAACCGGGACGGGGTGCGATTCGCAGAGCACCCCGCCCCGGTACCACCCGGACTGATCTACTAGTCCGCATGACGACCCCATCCTTCGACCGTCCGCTGCGTGTCATCCAGTGGACGACGGGCAACATCGGCAGCCGTTCACTCCACGCGATCCTTGCTCGGCCGGACCTCGAGCTGGTCGGTGTGTACGCACATGGCGAGGACAAAGTCGGCCGCGATGCTGCTGACTTGTGCAACTGGCCCGAGCCGACCGGCGTCACAGCCACCAACGACATCGACGAGCTCATCGCCCTCGCTCCGGACGCCTGTTGCTACAACCCGCTGTGGCAGAACGTCGACGAGCTCGAGCGTCTGCTCACGGCCGGCGTCAACGTCGTCGCGACCGCAGCGTGGATCACCGGGGACAAGCTCTCGGACGCGGATCAGGCGCGTATCGCCAAGGCCTGCGAGGTTGGCAAGTCGACGATATTCGGTTCAGGCGCCCACCCGGGCATCACGAACATGGTCGGCATGGTCCTGTCTGGTGCGTGCGAGCGGGTCGACGAGATTCGGATCACCGAGTCGGTGGACTGCTCGACCTACGAGTCGGGCGACACGATGAGCCATATGGGCTTTGGCCGGGAGCTGATGACTCCGGGTCTTGAGGACTTCGTACGCGAGGAGAGCGAAGTCTTCGCTGAGTCCGCCGCAATGATGACCGAGGCGATGGGGCTCACGGTCGACCGACTCTCGTTCGATGTCGTCTTCACGCCAGCCGACGAGGATGCTGACCTCGGCTTCATGAAGATCCCCAAGGGCACGATCGCCGGCGTGTATGGATTCCACCGCGCGTGGGTCGGAGACAAGAACGTCGTCTCCGTCGGCTTCAACTGGATCATGGGCGTCGTCACCCCGCCGAAGAAGATCGCGCACGGCCACGTCATCCAGGTGTTCGGGCGCCCGAACTTCCGCACCGTGATCAACTGCTTGCCGCCGGCCGACTGGGACGAAGCGGGCTACATGGGACCGGGCATGATCTACACCGCCATGCCGGCGACGAACGCGATTCCATACGTTGTCGCGGCCGATCCTGGCGTTGTCACTCTCAAGGATCTCCCTGTCATAACGGGCCGCAGCTTCTAGGAGCGCTGCTACCTTCAACTACGGACAGGCTCGGGTTGCCCGCACTAGCGAGGAGTTCACATGTCCACGACTGACGTAGCGACCGACACGTACGACCTCTGCATCGCCGGCGCCGGAATCACCGGCATGAATGCGCTTGTGGTCGCGAGCACGTACCTGCCGAAGACGGCCAAGGTGCTGCTCGTCGACACGCGCGCCAGGGTCGGCGGGATGTGGGTCGACACGTACGACTATGTGCGGTTGCACCAGCCCCACGGCAACTTCACGGCGGGCAACATCGGGTGGAACCTGGATGTTGCCCCCAGCCACCTGGCATCCAGGCAAGAGGTGCTGGATCAATTCCAGCGCTGCCACGGAATCGCCGCCGGGCGTATGAACGTCGAGGCCCAGTTCGGGACCGCGTATGAGTCGCACCGAGAGGCCGGTGATCTCGTCGAGGTGACGCTCAGGACTCCGGACAGGCAGCACCGGACGGTGACAGCGAAGCGGCTGATCAAAGCCTTCGGCCACGAGGTCACACCGAACGATCCGTTGGCTGTGTCGAGCCGACAGGTCCGCTCGATCACGCCCGAGCTCCTCGGTGCGCGTGACGCAGAGCTGCGCGCAGACGACGCTCCCATCTGGGTGATCGGAGGTGGCAAGACTGCGGCGGACGCGGCGTATCGCCTGATCACAGAGCTTCCGGGGCGCGAGGTCAACATGCTCGCCGGTCCGGGCACCGTCTTCACGCGACGCGAGACGTTTTTTCCCGTCGGGGCAAGGCGGTGGTGGTCGGGAAAGTCGATCAACGCCGTGGCGCGACAGACCTCGCGAATGTTCGACGGCACCAACGAGGGCGAGGTCAGGGACTGGTTCCTCGCGACGTACGGGATCGGATTGACCGAGGAATCGCGCGACTACTTCGGCGCCTATTTGTCTCAAGGAGAGGCCGACGTCATCAAGAACGGTCTGGCGACGATCGAGAACGAGTACCTTGCCGACGCCGTTGATCGCGACGGCCGGGTCGAGCTCGTGCTGCGCAGCGGTGGCGTTCGTGAGGTCCCGCCGGGAACGTGGTTGGTCAACTGCACCGGCTCGCTTCTGCGAAAGGAGCTCCACCCGTACGAGGAACTCGTCTCACCTTCGGGCCGCGTACTTTCGATCCAGATGCGAGCGAGCGCGACGGGAGTGTTCACGTCCTTCTCCGGCTACTTCCTGACCCACCTGATGTTCAGGGACAAGCTACAGAGCTCCGAGCTGTACGTCCTCGACGTCGAGGACCTGTTCGCCAAGGCGCGACCGTTGGCGATCTACGCGTCCTTCAGCGTCTCGATGCACAACCTCAGCGTTCTGACGGACGCTCTGCCCAACAAGGTGCTGCTGGACTGCGGACTGGACTATGACCGCTGGTATCCGCTCCCACGCCGCATGATCTTGACGATGGACTTCCTGCGTACGCATCACCGCGACCGCAAGCATCACCGGAAGACGCTCGACAAGGTTCGGGACCGGTTCGACGTACGCGGCGGTCTGCTCAACGAGTAGTCGAGGTGTCCGAGAGAACGACGCCCATGATCTCCACCTGTCGCACCAGGAAGGTCCGCTCGTCGAGCTTCTTGCGGCGCATCCACGTCGTGACCTCGATGTTGCACTTGCTGGCATTGCACGAACCGCAGGCCGGCACGACGTTGGTCGCCGTGTAGCGACCCCCGCGTGAGATGGGGAGCATGCAGTCCTTCTGGAGCGCTACTGCGTCGGCACCGCAGTAGGCGCATCCACCCCACAGCTGCCTGAGAGTGCTCCACTGGTCGTCGGTCAGGTCGTGATCGACCTTGGCCATCCGACGGTTGCGGCGGCGTGCGTACGTTGCCGCGCGGCTGCGAGTGGGCACAACCCGAGCGTACGGCGCGGCGAACCGAATCCACGGCAACGCGGCAGGGCATGATGCATGGGTGAGTGAAGACATCGTGGTGATCCACACCGATGGTGGGTGCACCCCGAACCCCGGGCCAGGCGGTTGGGGCGCGGTGATGCGGCAGGGCGAGCACGCCCGCGAGCTCTTCGGCGGTGAGTCTGGTGAGACGACCAACAACCGCATGGAGCTGATGGCGACGATCATGGCGCTCGAGACCCTGACCCGCCCCGTGACGGTTCACCTGCACACCGACAGCACCTATGTACGCAACGGCATCACCAAGTGGGTGCTGGCGTGGGAGAAGAACGGTTGGAAGACCTCCGCCAAGCAGCCGGTCAAGAACGTTGACCTCTGGCAACGCCTCCAGGCCGCCTGCGCGCGCCACGACGTCGAGTGGTTCTGGGTCAAGGGACACGTCGGGGTGCCCGACAACGAGCTCGCCGATGAGCTCGCCACCAAGGGGATGCTCGAAGCGATGTCCCGCTAGCGGGGTTCTAGTAGGACGATCGGGATCTCGCGATCCGTCCACTTCTCGTACTTCTGGAAGTCCGAGTAGAGATCGACCATCTTGTCCCAGAGCGCCGCGCGTTCCTCGCCCTTAGTGACGCGCGCGCGAACCTTGCGGTTCTTGTCCTTGCGCAGGTGCACGACGGTGTCGGGATTGGCGATGAGGTTGTCGTACCACTGGGGGTTCTTGGGCAGACCGCCCTGCGAGGCGACGACGATCAGGTTCGGGCCGTCGACTCGGTAGACGAGTGGCGCCGTGAAGGTCTTGCCGGACTTGCGGCCGATGTGCTCGAGCAACAGGATCGGCGGCGGCTTCTTGAACCCTTCGCCAACGCGCCACTTGGCGCCAAGGCGACCGTTGGACAGCTTGAAGACCGCTGTGTTGATCTTCGACATGGCCTTGATGAACGTCACGGTCCCCGGCTTGTCGAGCCCTGGCGGCTTTTCGTCGGGCAGTGAGAAGCGACCCATGTACGTTCCTTCCGTCGCGCTCGAAGGTCGAGCCGGTGAACAACATACTGCCCACGCGATGGAAGTCGCCTCTAGAGGATCCGGCGGAGGCTGCTCAGGGCGACGCGGGTGAATCCCAGGCTGCCCACGTAGGCCGATGAGGGCAGGCTCTCGTCATACAGGCGCTCCGACGTCGAGACACGCGTGGCGTTGAGGTCGAGCGAGACCACGATCCTTCGGACGTGCATGTCGGCTGTCGCAGACGCGCTCTTCGCGAGGATGAAGAACTCGCCGTCGGTGGTCGTGCCGTCTGCCGTGATGGCCGGATCGCCCACCCGCTCGATGGCGCGCAGGATCCGCTGCTGTCGCGCCTCGTTCGTGACGCGGTAAATCGATGACCGGGTGGTCTTCGGTGAGCTCGACATGTGACCCTCAGGGGTTGGGATCGATATGTTGTGGGACGCCACAAATTGTACGTTTCATACCCTGACCTGCACAGTTGCATCGGTCACGCGGCGCATGAACATCGAATGCCAGATCGGCGAACACTGCGTGACGCGCGGACCTACCCTGAGCCATGACGACTCTCAGCGAGATCCAGGCACCGCTCAAGGCCCGCTATCGGGATGAGCCGGAGGCTGCCAAGGTGACGCTCTCCGCGAGCGGACAGCTCGGCGAAGGGGTGTCCTGCTCACTGAGCACCGGCCGCGCCATGGCCGAGGCGGGGCTGCATCCGGCGACCGGTGGCGACGGCACCCAGCTGTGCTCGGGCGACCTGCTGCTCGAGGCGCTGGTTGCCTGTGCGGGTGTCACCCTGCGGGCCGTGGCCACCTCGATCGGCATCGACGTACGTGGAGGTTCTGTCACGGCAGACGGTGATCTGGACTTCCGGGGCACGCTGGCCGTCGGCAAGGACGCCGATGTCGGGTTCACCGACATCCGGATGACCTTCGACCTCGACACCGACGCCACGGAGGATGAGCTCGCGACACTGCAGCGGCTGACCGAGCGCTACTGCGTCGTGATGCAGACGATCCTGAAACCGCCGCGCATCACTGCGACAACGGTGGCGAGCTAGCCACCGTCCTGCTCGATCACCTCGGGGTCGTCGTCGGGATGCAGGTCAGGGTCAGCCGGTTCGGGGATGTTGGGAGGTTCGTCCGGCGGGTTTCCGACTGCGGGGCCCGGAGGTTGGGTGAGCGGATCGATCGTCATGGGGATACTCCTTCCCTTGGACTAGTACCGCGTCACGCCTGATGTACCCCTGCCGGTTCGGGCTCAACCTCGGACTTGGGAGCCAGCCACACGGCGATCGCCGTCGTCACGGGAACGGCCAGGACCAGCCCGATCGCGCCGACCAGCGTTCGTACGATCTCCTGGCCGAGCTGCTCCGTCGTCGCCATCTCGGCGAGTCCGCGCTGGTAGGCCGTGATCAGCAAGAGCACGGTCATCGCCGATCCTGCGTACGCGAACACGAGTGTGTAGACGCTCGAGGCGATGTGGTCGCGGCCGATCCGCATGGCCGACGCAAAGATCGATGCTCCGCGAGCCATGGGCTGGAGTGCCCGCAGCTCCCACACGGCACTCGCCTGAGTGACGGTCACGTCGTTGAGCACACCGAGCCCAGCAATCACCATGGCAGCGGCAACGATGCCGGAGAGATCCAGATCGGGCACCGTGGCGATGAGGGTCTGGTCATCCTCGGAGCCGATGCCGGTGAGGTGTGTCCACTCGGTCGCGAGGACGCCCATACCGGCCGTCATGGCAATGCCGAACAGCGTGCCGAACAAGGCGGAGGTCGTCCGGATCGACACACCGTGCGCGAGGTAGAGGACCGCGATCATGATGGCGGTCGACCCGACGACCACGACAGCGAGGGGCGACTCGCCGGCGAGGAATGCCGGAAGCATGAACTTCGTCAGGGCCAGCAGCGTGACGGCGATGCCGACAAGCGCGAAGAGCCCTCGCCATCGGGCGACCGCGATGACCAGCACGGCAAAGATGACGGCCAGAGCCGTCAGCGGAAAGCCCCGCTGGAAGTCGATGAACTCGTAAGACGTCGACTGGCCCTCGGGTGCATAGCGAATGAGCTTGACCTTGTCGCCGTCCTCGATGCCCGCCCGATAGCGCGTCGCATCGAGGTCGAACGTCGCATCCTCGCCCTTGACGTCGACGCCGACTTGGGCGCACGAGCCCAGGACTTCACGGGTGTTGTCAGGGCCTTCGCCGCCGCTGTTGCAGTCGAACGGCTCGACGCTGGTGACGGTGGCGATCACAGTGCTCACGCCCTCACCGCTGTACGGATTGGCGTCCTTCGGGACGTCGTCGGGATCGGGCCACAACACCACCATGGCCGCGATGGCGCCTGCGGCGATGGCAAGGACGACGACTGTCAGCACGGCTGCAAGTCCTCGTCGAGGGGGTCCGTAATCAGGGGCTGAGGAGTGCGAGTGCGAATGTGCCACGATGAAAGCGTGCCACGCGACTCCGAGGAATCAGAGCACCTCCCCGGTGCGGTCGGCGGTGCGACGCGCAAAGGGCGCACCGTTCGTCGGCCGACCGGGCCGTGGACGCCTGCCGTCCACGAGCTCCTGAACTACCTCTACGACAACGGCCTGCGCGGGATCCCCGAGCTACAGGGTGTCGACGGGGACGGTCGCGAGATCCTCGAGTACGTCGAGGGTCGCGGCGTGCCGGTCGACCAGGAGGTCGTCCTCGACAGTGTTCTCGTCGAAGCGGTCACATGGCTGCGCGATTATCACGATCTCGTTGACGGATTCCGTCCCGCAGGCACCCGTGTCTGGCGGGCTGCAGGCGAGGTCGAGCTCGGTGCCGACGAGATCATCTGCCACCACGATCCTGGTGCCTACAACTGGATCATCCAGAGTGGGCACTTCGTCGCGATGATCGACTGGGACATGGCCGGGCCGGGGCAGCCCATCGACGATCTTGCCTTTCTGGCGTGGACCGCGATCCCGCTCTATCGCGAGATCCCCATCGACGATGTCGCGCGCCGCCTCGACCTGCTCGTCGACGCGTACGGCGAGTGGGGGCCGATGGCGGTGCTCGACGCGGTCGTACAGCGCATGTCGACCGCGGCGGACCGCATCGAGGCGGGGCAGGCGCGCGGCGACGAAGGCTTCCTCAACCTCGCGAAGGTCGGCGAGCCGCAACGTACGCGTGACCGAGTTGCCGCATTCCGTGCGCGCATCTCTGAGATCGAGGCTGCGCTGTGACTCGCCCGCCGCTCGCCTCCGAATGACCCCGCGTCGCCCTTAGTGTGACCGGATGGACTCCGCGCTCACCACAGTTGGCCTGCCGATTGCCCTCGGCATCATCATGTTCGGTCTCGGCTTGTCGCTGACCGTTGACGACTTTCGGCGAGTGCGTCAGCACCCTCGCGCGGTCGTCGTTGCGCTGGTGTGTCAGCTGATCCTGCTGCCGGCAATCTGCTTCGGACTCGTGCTGCTCCTTGACCTGCCTGCGTTGCTCGGGATCGGCATGATGCTGCTTGCGGCCTCGCCCGGCGGCACGACGGCCAATCTGTTCAGCCATCTGTTCCGTGGTGACGTCGCCCTCAATGTCACTCTGACGGCGGTCAACTCGATCATCGCGATCTTCACCCTGCCGATCGTCACCAACCTTGCGATCACCTATTTCGACCGTGAGGATGACGTCAACCTGCCCTTCAGCAAGGTTGTCGAGGTGTTCGTCATCGTGCTCGCGCCGGTGGTGCTCGGCATGCTCGTACGCTCGCGCAAGCCGGAGTTCGCGGAGCGCATGGAGAAGCCCGTCCGCATCGGCTCGGCAGTGATCCTCGCGGTGCTCGTGATCGGCATCCTGCTCGACCAGAAGGACAACCTCGGCGACTACCTCGCCGATGCCGGCCTCGCGGCGGCACTCTTCTGCGCGATCAGCCTGGTCGTGGGCTACTACGTGCCCAAGGCGTTCGGCATCATCGAGCGGCAGGCGATTGCGTCGTCGATGGAGATCGGCGTGCACAACGGGACGCTCGCCATCTTCATCGCTGTTGAGGTGCTCGACAGCACCGAGATCTCGATCCCGGCAGCTGTCTACTCGATCATCATGTTCGCGTTTGCGGCGATCTGGGGATCGATCGTGTCGCGCAAGGTCAGCACCCGAGCCACTGCCTAGTCAGCGCGTTGGCGAACATGCCAGCTGGATCTGACCGCTCAACGAGCTCGCGGAACTGATCGAGCTTCGGGTACGCAGTGCGGAGCCGCTCCGGGGTTGTCTCGAACAGCTTGCCCCAGTGCGGTCTGGCAGCGAATGGCGCGAGCGCGTCGTCGAGGGTCGGCAGGAACGCTGTCACCGCGAGGATGTCCTGGCGCCAGGTGAAGTGCAGCGCGACACAGTCGACGTCATGGCTGGGGCTGAGCCACAGGTTGTCGGCGGCGATCGTACGGATCTCCGAGACCAGCAGGAGCGGCTGCACCTGCGCCGCCAGGGCGCGTACGGCATCGATCGCGTCGAGTGCGAGAGTGCGCGGCACCAGGTACTCGGTCTGCAGCTCCTCGCCGTTGCTAGGAGTGAACTCGAGCCGGAAATGCGGCAGCCGGTCCCACCACGGTCCGGGCTGACCTAGCTGCTGCGTCGTGAACTCGCCCGAGAGCCCCGGCAGCGGGTGCACACCGGCAACCGCGGGTGTCGCGTCGAACAGCTCTGATCGCACGTCACCGCGCGACTTCAGCCATACGGTGCTCGCCCCGTCGCCCCAGTCGGTGAACATGCTCACGCTGTAGGCGCTCGAGGTGATCTCATCGAAGCTTTCGTGGATCGCTGCCCACGGCAGGTTCTCGAACACGTGCTGGCTCATCTCGTACGTAGGCTCGATATCGAGCGTCACCTGGGTGACCACGCCGAGCCGACCGAGCGAGACGACCATTCCGTCGAAGTCGGGATCGCCGCGTTTGACCTTGATCAGCTCTCCGCTGGCCGTCACCATCTGAAGTCCGGCTACTGCGGTCGCAAGGCTGCCGTTGCCGTCACCTGAGCCATGCGTGCCGGTGGCGACTGCGCCGGCGATCGAGATGTGGGGGAGCGAAGCGAGATTGTGCAGTGCCCATCCGGCGTCATGAAGCCGTCCAACCATCTCGCCGTACCGCACCCCAGCGCCGACCGTGACGGTCGACCCGTCGATACCGAACACGTCGGGGAGATTCTCGACGGAGACCTGGACCGCATCGGTGTCGGCGATTCGGTTGAACGAGTGCCGACTTCCTAGCGGTCGGATGCGCGGAGTCATGGCGACGATCTCCTGCAGCTCCTCCACTGAGCTCGGCTTGAGCAGCATGAGGGCTTCGTACGCGATGTTGCCTGCCCAGTTCCGAGTCATGTCACCAGTGTCCACGTCATACGATCTTGTAATGACCGCGATCTACTTCGACACCGATGACGATGCCGTCGAGCTCGTCGGCGCACTGCACGCGGAGGGCTACACGACCACGCTGACTCGCGAGGCATTCGCCGGCGAGGAGGACTGGGACGACCGGGCGTGGGTGTTGCTTGTCGAGCCGTTCGACGACCGCGTGGTCGAGATGGTTGACGTCTACGGCGGCTGGATGCCCGATGACGAGCAGCTGCCTGACGAGCCCAGCGACCTCCCGGAGGAGCCCAAGCGTCTGAAAGGCTAGACGCCCAGCGCGGTCTTCAAGAAGTCGACCTGCAGGAGCTTGAGGTTCTCGGCGACGACTTCCTGCGGTGTCATGTGGGTGACGCCTGAGAGCGGCAGCACAGTGTGTGGTCGACCGGCCGCCAACAACGCAGACGACAGCTGCAGGGTGTGTGCCGCGACGACGTTGTCGTCGGCGAGCCCGTGAATGATCATCAGGGGACGCTCGAGCGCGGGCGCCAACGGGATCAGCGAGTTGCGGTCGTAGACGTCGGGCTGTGTGTTGGGGTCGCCGAGATAGCGCTCGGTGTAGCACGTGTCGTAGAGGCGCCACTCGGTCACGGGCGCGCCGGCGACGGCAGCGTGGAACACGTCGGGACGGCGGAGCACAGCAAGCGCGGAGAGGTAGCCGCCATATGACCAACCGGTGATCCCGACGCGTGAGGTGTCGACATCGTCCGGGTAGGCCTCGGCGACAGCAGCGAGTGCGTCGACCTGGTCGTCGAGGGTCACTCCGGCGAAGTCGTCCTGCACGGCTCGTTCGAAATCATGGCCCCGACCGGGTGTGCCGCGACCGTCCGAGACGATGACGCAGAAGCCCTGATCAGCGAGCCACTGCGCCTCAAGGAAGGCCCGCGCTGAGGCAACCACGCGTTGGGCGTGCGGGCCGCCGTACGGGTCCATCAGCACCGGCAGCTTGTGTGACCCGGTCTTGTGGTCGCGGGGGAACAGCACGGCCGTACGGAGCTCGTGCTTGCCTGCGAGCAGCAGGCGCACCTCGGGATGGTGCGGGGGCGTCTCACTGACGACCGTGATGGGAGCGGGTTCGACTCCCTCGCGATGCACCATGACAGTCGTGCCGACGGCCTCCAGTGCAGCGCGGGTGATGACGGTCGTGGGTCCGCCGATCAAGGCGCCATGAACGGCCGCACCTTCGGTGATCGGGGTGACGGTGCCATCGAAGCCGAACCGTAGGACGTGTACTTCGACCGGCTCCTGCGAAGCCGACGCCACGACGCAGTCCTCGAACACCTCGACGATCCCGCGTACCTGCCACCCGTCGGGCGTGATGGGTGAGCCGTCGACGAGCACCCGACGCCAGCCATCGACGTCCTCGACGCTGACCAGCGCGCCGCCGGGAGCGAATCGTGGCGCTGCCGAGAGCTCGACCCACGCCGGATCGGCGAGCTCGCGCAGCACATTCGTACGACCCGTGGCCACGTCGATCGAGTAAATCTGGGACGACTTCTGGTCGCGGCTCAGCACCTGGATGACCGGGTCACCGTCGGCCGTCCAGCTGACCCGGCCGAGGTACTCGTACGCGGCGCGGTCCCACTCGACCTGCGTGCGGTTGCCCTCGAGATCGACGTGCCACAGCGTGACGTCGGAGTTGGGTGTGCCGGCCGCGGGGTAGCGGCGGGCAACGGGCGGACGTTCGGGATGCTCAGGATCGGCAATGTGCCAGATCTGGACCTTCGCATCATCGAAGCGCTCGACCAGCAACGACCGGCCGTCCGGCGCCCACCAGAATCCCCGGAACCGCTCCATCTCCTCGGCGGCGATGAATTCGGCCTGGCCCCAGACCTCGGTGTCCGACTCCGGCGTGGCCAGCGCGCGCTCGTCCTGGCCGTTGACGCCGATGACTCGCAGGGCGCCGCCCGACGCGTACGCGATGAGGCGGCCCGTCGGGTCGAGTCGTGGATCGATCACGGCGCCGACGCTCGGCAGCGAGTGGACAGCCTTGGCGCCGAGATGCACCGCCCAGAGCTGTCCCGACAGAGCAAAGCAAGCCCAGCGACCTGTCTCGTCGACGTCGTAGCCGACCAGTCCGCCAGAACCTTCCCGGCTGCGTTCGCGCCGTGACCGCTCCTCGGGCGAGAGCTGTTCGCCGTCGTCGCCGAGCAGGGCAACGGGGTCGACCAAGAGTGACTCGGTCGAGCTCGCGACGTCGGACTCCCAGAGCTGACCCAGAGCGGTGACGCCATCGGGCGTACGGATGAACCGGACCGTCGCACCATCGGGCGAGATCGTCAGGTTGCACGGGATGCCGAGGGTGAAACGCTGCGTGCGCGCAGCCAAGCGGGGGTACGACGTTGTCATCCCCCGATCCAATCACGGGGTTGGTCAGTAGCCTTGGGGCATGCCTCTCAGCGACCGCCGCATCCTGTTCGTGCACGCGCATCCCGATGACGAGGTCATCAACAACGGAGCCACGATGGCGAAGTACGTCTCCGAGGGCGTGCTGGTCACCTTGGTCACCTGTACCGCCGGCGAGATGGGCGAGGTGTTGGTCCCCGATCTCGAGCACCTGGCGTTCGACAAGAACGGCGGACTCGGCGAGCACCGCCAGGGCGAGCTGGCCGATGCCATGAAGGCTGTTGGCGTGACGGATCACCGATTCCTCGGCGGATTCGGCCGATTCCACGATTCCGGTATGTCCTGGGCCGAGGACGGCTCGGCGACTGCCGCCGAGGAGACACCCGACGGTGCGTTCTGGCACGCGGACCTGCTCCAGGCCTCGGACCTGCTCGTCGAGATCATCCGCGAGCTCAAGCCGCAGGTTCTGGTGACGTACGACCAGTTCGGCGGCTACGGCCACCCCGATCACGTCCAGACGCATCGAGTCGCGACCTACGGCATGGACCTGTCGGCCGTACGTTCGTACAAGCCCGAGCTCGGCGAGGCCTGGGACGTGCCGAAGGCCTATTGGGTCGCGATGTCGAGGTCGCAGATGAGCGACGGGATCAAACAGGTACGCGCGGCAGGTGACGAGACGTCATTCGCGGACTGGGACCCCGACAACTTGCCCTTCGGTGCGACTGACGAGGAGCTCGATGCCGTCGTGGACGCCACAGAGTTCGTCGACGCCAAGATGGAGGCGATGAAGGCTCACCCGACCCAGATCGCTCTGGACGGCCCGTTCTTCGCACTGTCCAACAATCTCGGCAACCAGGTCTGGGGCAAGGAGTTCTATCGCCTCGCCAAGGGCACGCTCGGACCAGTCGGCGCTGATGGCCTCGAGGAAGACCTCTTTGCCGGGCTCTGAGTCGTGAATCGTGCTGCCCTCGTACTGGTCGGGGCCTACTTGTGTGCCATCGCTGCCGTCGTGCACCGGCACTCCTCAGCCATCGCTGGAACAAAGATTCCGTGGGGGCTGATCCTTGCGCTGGTCGCGACGGCTGCGGTCGTGCTGGCGGCGAGTGAGCTGATGCGGGTCGGAGGCGCCTGGCTGGGTCTGGGGTGGGCGTCGATGCTCACTGCGCTGCAGCTCTCGCCGGGCGGAAGCTATCTGGTGGCCACCGATTGGGTCGGCCTGACGTTTGCGGCCGGATCGCTCGCCCTCATAGTGTGGGGCGCGCTGCGCACTCCAAGGTTTGAGCGATGACAACGGTTCTGAAGGGGGACGAATGACAGACCGCCCGGACGAGCCCGACGCGACTGAGCCCGAACGCGAGAACCTCGAGGACGCCGTCATCGAGGACGACGCGGTCGATGCCGACATCGATGCCGCCCTGGACCCCGAGGCAGAGGACATCGCCGAACCCGAGGTCGAAGCCGATGTCGAGGTCGAGTCCGAGGTCGAGTCCGATGTCGAGCCGGAGGTCGAGCAGCCCGTTGAACCGGACGAGCCCGTCGACGTCGTCGAGGAGTCTCCTGAAGAAGACCCTCAGGTCGACGATCCGGACGAGTCCGAGCTTGAGGATGAAGTCGACGAAGACCCTGAGGACGACGAATCGGAAGAGCTCGAGTCCGAGGAAGGCCTTGAGCCTGAGGACGACGATGTCGTACCCGCAGGTGCCTTCGATCCCGATGCTGACGAGGTCGAGATCGCGGCAGCCACTTCTGTCCACGAGGTGGGAGAGGACGATGACGACGGCGGATCGCACACCGGACGCCGAGTCCTGCTCGGAGTGCTGGGGGTCGTCGCTGCGCTGTATGTCGCCGGCTACTTCCTGACTGGCTCCCGTATGCCTGCCAACGCGACGATCGGAGGCGTGGACGTCAGCGGCAAGTCGCCGTCAGCCGCCCGGGCCGCAGTCGATCAGGTGTTGACCCCGCGCATCGCCAACGAGATCGTGCTCAGCCATGACAAGAAGGAGTTCCGCCTCAAGCCCGCAGATGCTGGGCTCGCCTTCAACCTGGACCGATCGATCGAGGAAGCCGGTGGCAACCGCAGCTGGAACCCGTCCGACATGGTCGGACTGTTCTTCGGTGACCACGAGACGGCTCCGGCTCTCGACGTCGACAGCGCGTTGCTGCAGAGCGTGATCGGTACCATTGGTGAGTCGGTCAATGTCGAGGTCGTCGAAGCGCAGATCACGTTCCCCAAGAGCAAGCCCACACCCCGCGCGCCGGAGGCCGGACTGGTCGTCGCCCGCGATGACGCAGCCCAAGCGATCAAGGGCGCGTACCTCGTGACCGACAAGGCCGTGAAGGTCCCGACCGTCGTCGTCGAACCAGCCGTTGACGCCGAAGGTCTGGCGGAGGCGATGGGGACGATCGCCGAACCGGCTGTTGCCGGGCCCGTCACCCTTGCGGTCGGCAACAAGAAGGTCTCCCTTCCGGTCAGCGCCTTCACACCCGCCCTCGTCGTGCACGTCGAGGACAACGTGCTGAAGCCGTACATCGACCCCAAGAAGCTGGCCAAGCCCCTGACCAACTCGGTGACAGGTATTGGCAAGAAGGCCGTCGATGCGACGGTTCGCATCGAGAACGGCAAGCCAGTCGTGATTCCGGGCAAGGAAGGCGTCGGCCTGCAGCCCGAGGAAATGGCTGAGAAGCTGCTGCCTGTCATCGACAAGACCGGCGACGAACGCAAGATCACGATCGACGCGAAGGTTGTCGACCCGCAGTTCACAACCAAGGACGCCAAGGCGCTCAAGATCAGGGAACGCATCAGCAGCTATATGACGAAGTTCCCGTATGCGGAGTATCGCAACATCAATCAAAGTCGAGCTGCGCAGCTGCTCAACGGCACCATCATCAAGCCGGGCGAGACGTTCAGCTTCAACGGTACCGTCGGTGAACGTACCGTTGCCAACGGCTTCACAACTGGCACCGTGATCAACGGTGGGGTGTTCCGAGAAGAACTTGGTGGGGGCGTCTCGCAGGTCGTCACGACGACGTACAACGCTGCATTCTTCGGTGGGATGGATGATGTCGAGCATCATCCGCACGCGTTCTACATCGACCGTTACCCCGTTGGACGCGAGGCAACGGTCTACTACGGCAGCCTCGACCTGCGATTCAAGAACTCCACCAAGTACGGCGTCCTGATCCGGGCTTGGGTCAACAAGAGCTCACCCAGCTCACCAGGAGAAATGCACGTCGAGCTGTGGAGCACCAAGGTGTACGACGTGAAGGCTGGCCAGTCGGCGCGCCGCAACTTCCGGGAACCTGGCAAGCAGTACGACGACACCGATCGATGTGTCCCGCAGGATCCGATCAAGGGCTTCGACATCGACATCTATCGGACGTTCTACAAGAGCGGCAAGAAGGTCAAGTCCGAGACGGACACGGCCCGCTACCAGGCGGCCGACACCGTCATCTGCGGCAAGAAGCCACCTCCGGCCTAGACCGCGACGTTCAACGCGATCGAGTACCCGTTGTCGACCGAGCCGGTCGCGGTGGCCATCTGCAGCGAGTAACCGTCGCTGAAGACCGTGTCGCTGTCGAGGGAGGTGCCGGCGAGGTTGGACACGCTCTGCTCGTAGCCGCTGGTCGCGTAGACCTTCTGGCACACGTCCTCGGGAATGGCGATCTGCGACGTACGCAGCTTGCCGCTCGCCGACGTTGCCTTGGCGAGGCTCGGGTAGACCTCGAAGTGGATGTGCGGCCAGCGACCTTGATAGGCCGCGGGGAAGATGCTCTTGAACACGATCTTGCCGCTGTCGTCGGCGGCCTTCACACCTCGCAGATAGTTCTCGTCGGCGATCTCGGAGTCGTACATGGAGTAGCGGCCCTCGCGGTCGCAGTGCCACGCATAGACGGCAGCGCCCGCGTACGGGGTCACGCTGCTCCCGGACATGTCGAAGATGGTCATCTCGATGTTCATGGGGATGCCCTCGGCAGCTGTGGTCGACGAGCCGAAGCTGGTGCTGATGTCGCTGCGGACGATGCCACTCTCGGTGAGCACGTTGACGCCGTTGGTCCCGTCTGCCGGGTACGGACCTCCGGTCTCCTCGGGCACTTCGGCGGTCACCGTCTCTGTGGACCCTGTCGTAGACGAGGTTGAAGGGGTCGAGCTGGAGGACGGGCTCGCGGCGGTATCGCTTCCACTGCAAGCGGCGAGCGCTGCTGCAAGTCCAGCACCGCTCAGCAGGCCAAGGGCCCGGCGTCGGTTGAGCAGGGTCGGCAGATCGTGACTCAAGCCGAGGTCGTGCTCTTCAGGTGTGTCGGAGTGATGGTGGCCCATGCCATCACGGTACGAACGCAGTCTGGGAGATGTCAGTGCCCTCACTGTGAGGTTGCTGTGGAGGGTTGCAAGTAGACGTAGTCGTGGTGGTCGACGAATCCGTATGGCTTGTAGAGCGCCAACGCGGCCTCGTTCGTACGCATCGTCTGCAGATATGCCTTGTCGGCGCCGTGCTCGACCGCCCATGCCAGCGCGGTGTCGACAATGCGCGTGGCGAGGCCCTGGCGGCGCACATCTGGCTCGACCTCGACGCAGGCGATGCCCGCCCACTCCCCGGTGACGGCGACCCGGCCGATGGCCACGGTAGGTGAGCCGATCGAGACGAACGCAACCTGTGCTGGCCCCTCGAGGACGGCGCGAGCGGCGACGGGGTCGTTGACTCGCCCATAGTGGCTGAGCCACTCATCATCGACCGTGTCGGAAAGGCGAGCCTCGGGGTCGGTGACGTACGCCGGATCGAGGTCGGCGACCTGTACGACGGCACCACCGAAGTAGCCCTCCATCGACTCCCAGCCTGCCGACGTGAATGACTGCTCGTGCACCGATCCGACGACCACCTGTGCCAGCGCGGGTTGGCCACGTACGGCGTAGAACGCTTCGACCTCGACGACGGCATCGTCGAACGGGATCCCGGGCGAACCATGCACCGCGACCGAGTTGGCCCGACCGGTGAACCGGCCTGAGGCGCGGAGCTCCCACTCGCCGAGGTGCACCGATTCGATCGGTGGCCAGCCGTGTGACGTGATGCGTGTCAGCTCCTCGGCATCGATCGCCGCGGCTGATCGCCGTCGCAGCGGACGGTCCGGCACGATCTTCCACGTCACGATGTCCGACAGCGCCACAACCGACGTACGACCGTCCCGCCGTTGCACCGTCACGGACTCCTGGTCGACCTCCAGAACCCGTCCGACGACGTCGTTGAGCGCGGGTCCGCCGGATGGTCCGACGCCGCCGGCGAGATGTCGTACGACGACGCGTTGGCCGACTGTCGGAGCGTCTGGGGTCACGCCCTCAGCGTTTCATGTCCACCAATGGACCTGCTGCGCGGATATCTTGTCGCGACCGGGATAATGGGAAACGAACCTTCGAAGGAGAACACCTCGTGACCTACGTAATCGCCCAGCCATGTGTGGACCTCAAGGACCTCGCATGCGTGGACGAATGTCCGGTGGACTGCATCTATGAGGGCAACCGCATGCTCTACATCCACCCCGACGAATGCGTCGACTGCGGTGCGTGTGAGCCGGTGTGCCCGGTCGAGGCCATCTTCTACGAGGACGACACCCCGGCGGAGTGGAAGGACTACTACACCGCCAACGTCGATTTCTTCAACGATCTGGGTTCGCCCGGCGGCGCTGCCAAGCTCGGCAAGATCGACAAGGATCATCCGATCATCGAGGCGCTGCCACCGCAGGAACACGACGAGTGATTCCGGCTGCGGCGGTATCCGCACGATTCCCGGACTTTCCCTGGGACACGATCGCTGACGCCAAGGCGCGGGCTGAGTCCCATCCCGACGGGTTGGTCGACCTGTCGATCGGCACGCCCGTCGACGACACCCCCGCAGTCGCGCAGGACGCGCTTCGGGCAGCGGCCAATGCGCCCGGTTACCCGACGACGTACGGACCGGAGTCCCTTCGACAGGCTGCCGTCGACTGGCTCGAGCGACGCTTTGAGGTCACAGGTCTGAAGGCCTCGCAGGTGCTTCCGACGATGGGCTCGAAGGAGCTCATCGCCACGTTGCCCGCCCAGCTCGGATTTGGAGCTGGTGACCTCGTGGTCGTCCCGGAGCTGGCATACCCCACGTACGAGGTTGGCGCCCGGTTCGCCGGCTGCGATGTCATCGCGACTGATTCCACCGTCGCGGTCGGGCCCAAGGTGCCCGCCATCATCTTCATCAACTCGCCCGGCAACCCGACCGGCAAGATTCTCGGCATAGACCACCTCCGCAAGGTCGTGGAGTGGGCGCGCGAGCGCGGCACCCTGGTCGTGTCCGACGAGTGCTATCTCGAGTTCGCCTGGGAGGACACCCCCTACTCGGTGCTCCATCCCGAGGTCTGTGGTGGTTCGTTCGACGGCATCCTCGCGGTGCACTCGCTGTCCAAGCGTTCCAACCTTGCGGGCTATCGTGACGCGTTCGTCGCAGGAGACCAGGCGATCATCAAAGAGCTGCTCGAGGTCCGCAAGCACATGGGCGCGATGGTGCCGACCCCGATCCAGGCTGCGATGGCCGCTGCGCTCGGCGATGACGAGCACGTCAAGATCCAGCGCAAGGCGTACGCCCTCCGGCGCTTCGAGCTGCGCAAAGCTGTCGAGGCGGCTGGCTTCACGGTCGAGCACTCCGAGGGTTCGCTGTTCCTCTGGGTCACGCGCGGCGAGAACGGTCGCAAGACGATCGACTGGCTGGCCGAGCGTGGGATCATCGCCGCGCCGGGCGACTTCTACGGGGCTGCCGGCGCGGACCACGTACGCCTGTCGTTCATGGCGAAGGACGAACGCATCGCCGCAGCAGTGAAGCGGCTCACCAACTAGTTGGTCGAGACCCGCACGATGTCTCGGTCCGCGCTGTCTGTCGCCGTCCAACCCCGGTCGGAGCGATCAGCGTTCCACTGCTTCGTCTCGAACTTCACCGTCGTGATGCCGAGGTGCGATGCATTGCCGACGAGGTAGTGCGCGATGGCCCAGCCGCGGGCCTTCACATCTGCGGGCTTGCCCGTCAGCGGAAAGCGGGCGTTGTCGCGATCCTGGCCTGACTCGATCTTGCCGAAGGCCCTCTGCACGTCCTCGACGACAACCTGCGTGCTGCTGTTGCCCTTGGGGTTGATCTGGCAGGTGAACGCCGCCGGGCTGTAGCCGCGTAGTGCCGACGCGAGGGCCCGTGCGTCCGGCTCGTGCTGTGCGTACGCGGCCGGGAATCCGGAGCGCTGCACCCGCTGTGCGGCCTCGGTGATCACCATCGACTCGTAGCCTTCGACCTTCGCCAGGGCGCTGTAGAACCTGCCGATCGCGTAGTGCGGGTTCATGATCTGGTCCACCGTGCCCCAGCCCTGTGAAGGGCGCTGTTGGAACAGGCCGATCGAATCGCGGTCGCCGTAGTCGATGTTGTGGATCTTCGACTCCTGGAAGGCCGTCGCAATCGCGATCGTCGTCGCCCGCGGTGGCAGCCCACGTTCCTGGGCGATGGCCGCCATCAGGGTGGCCCATCGACCTTGCTCGAGGTCGACCTGCGCTCGTACGTCGCCGACCTCCGCGACGCAGTACTCGCCGCGCAGGGGCTCCCGATCGCGCAACGCGGTCGCGAGGAGAATGCCTGCGGCAACGAGGCCAAAGACAACGAACCAACGCAACTTCATCGGCAGCTACTAGTTGGCGTGCAGGGCGGAGTTGAGCTCAATGCCCGAACGTTCTCCGCGAGGCCGCGCCTCGATTGCGCCGGTCTGGCTGTTGGTGAGGAAGAGGATGCCGTCTTGTCCCGACAGCTCGGCAGCCTTGACGGTCGATCCGTCGGGCATCGTGACCTTGGAGCCGGCCGTGACATAGGTGCCGGCCGCGACGACACAGTCGTTGCCCAGCGAGATGCCGATGCCGGCGTTGGCACCGATCAGCGAGTTCTCGCCGACGCTGATGACTTCCTTGCCGCCGCCCGACAGCGTGCCCATGATCGACGCGCCACCACCGACGTCGGACCCGTTGCCAACGGTGACACCGGCGGAGATCCGTCCTTCGACCATCGCGGTGCCGAGCGTGCCGGCATTGAAGTTGACGAACCCTTCATGCATCACGGTGGTGCCTTCGGCGAGGTGAGCGCCGAGACGTACGCGATCAGCGTCACCAATTCGGATGCCGCTCGGTACGACGTAGTCGGTCATGCGGGGGAATTTGTCGACGCTGGTGACCTGCACGTGCAGACCGGCCGCACGCGCACGGGCACGAGTTGCCTCGAAGCCGTCGACCGCGCACGGACCGATCGACGTCCAGACCACATTGGTGAGCACGCCGAACAGGCCGTCGAGGTTCTGCGCGCGTGGCTTCACCAGACGGTGTGACAGCAGGTGCAGGCGGAGGTAGGCGTCGTAAGCATCCGTCGGTGGTGCCTGGAGATCGGCGATCTCGGTGAGGACCACAGCTTTGACGACGTCTCGGATCGGGTCGGTGCCAGCCAGCGGGGTCAGCTCGGCCGGTTCGGACAGGCCCGGGAGCGTCGCTCCGAGCTGAGGGTGCGGGTACCAGACGTCAAGCACAGTGCCGTCAGGCGTCAGAGTGGCAACTCCGTAGGCATATGCGTTGGCTGTGCTCATTGCTCCAATCTATCGGGGCGTGCGAATCGCGGATGGGGCTAGGCCGTGTCTCTCCATTCGTGGCCGATCAGGGAGCGTGGCATCCGCGCCTGACTGGCAAGGCAGAGGAGGGAGACGGTCCGGGGTTGACCGTCGACCGACGATAACGCCGCCAGTCGGGATGCGGGGCCGCGCGAGCCGACCATCGAATGGGGAGAGATGGCTTAGGTTGCTCCGCATGACCTCCGTCGTCCTCGTCGTCCTTCTGGTGACCTCGATGCTGGCAATCGGAGCCAATCTGACGACGGATTCGTTCGTCGAGCTGACGCGGCGGCCGACCTCGTTGGGTGTCGCCGTCGTCGCGAATGTCGTCGCCGTACCGGCAGTCGCTGCGGTCGCCGTGTCGCTGATCGACTTCCCAGCACCTGTGGCTCTCGGGATCGTCGTGTCTGCGGCAGCATCTGGCGGCAGCTCCGGTCCGCTGCTCGTACGTCATGCGGGTGGATCGCTCGCCCTCGCCGTATCCCTTCAGGCGATGCTGGCGCTCCTGGCCCTCGCCGCAGTTCCCTTGTGGATGCTGGTGCTGTCGACGGAATCGGCCTTCGATCTTGAACGAGCAGCGGGCCTCGTCGCCGGACTGCTCGTTGCGCAGGTCGTACCGTTCGCGGTCGGGATGATCCTGCGCCGACAGCGCCCACCAACCGCCGATCGCGTGCACGTGACGGCCGGCAGGATCGCCGACCTGCTCCTGCTCGGGATCATCCTCTGGTTCGCCGTCACCACGCTGAGCCACGTCGCAGATCTGCCAGCTGTCACGCTTCCCGTGATCGTCCTGCTCGTGAGCGTGACGCTGGCTGCGTACGGGCTCCCGGGGCTTCAGGGACCGAGCGAGCGTGCCGCGGTGTCGATGATCACGGCGATACGCAATCTGACGCTTGCCCTGCTCGTGGTCAGCTTGAGCACGTCACCCGATCTGGCGGTGACGACAGTGCTCACGTACGGCTTCGTCATGTACGTCGGCGCGGTGCTCGCGCTCGCTCCCATGAGACGCGCCGGAGCTCGCTAGCCCTCTTACTTTTTGGGCAGGCCGTCCTTGGTGCAGAGACTGCCGATGTCGGCGGTGCGATCGGTCTTGATGTAGTTGAACATCTTGGGCGCCCGTTCGGGATCCCACGTCACGGCGAAGTCCCGCAACGGCACCGTGCAGTTGAGTCCTTCGCCACTCATCGCCCCCGACAGAGCGAGGGCGAACTTCGCGAGCGAGATCGGGCCGACGTTGTCGCCGATCTGCAGCGAGCCAGAAGCGCCGCTGGCGACCCGCATGTAGCGGAACGGGTTGAGGACAGTCCAGGGCGACTTGGCGGTCTTGGCGATCGAGCCGAGCACCTCTCGCTGGCTCTGGACGCGCTGGATGTCCTGCGTCTCATACGAGTGGCGGTTGCGTGAGTACGCGAGAGCCGTCTTGCCGTCAGCGGTCTGGCAGCCCTTCTTGACGTTGAGCCCGGAGTCCTTGTCCTTGAGATCGGTCTTGGGACAGATCTCGACGCCGCCGAGGGAGTCGACGACCTTGACCAGGCCTCCGAAGCCGACCTCGACGTAGTCGTCGACCCGGATGCCGGTGTTCTGCTCGATCGTGTGGACGAGCAGGGGTGCGCCGCCAAATGCGTATGCAGCGTTGATCTTGGTGCGGCCGTATCCCTTGATGTCGACGAGGGAGTCGCGGGGCAGAGACATGAGCAGCGTCGGGCCGCTGCCGGTGTGAAGCAGCATGATCGTGTCCGTACGACCTCGACCACCACTGTCTCCGCCAGTCGTGAGTTCCTTCTGCTCCTCCTTGGTGAGCCCACGACGACTGTCGGAGCCAACCAGAAGGTAGGTCGTGCCGGGCTGCTCCGCAGGGCGCGCGCCGTTGGGTTCGGCGTCGACCTTCCCGATCTTGCCCCAGGCCCAGACCGGCACGGCGACGAGGAACACGATCCAGGCAAGCAGCACGAAACCGAAGATCTTGCGACCGCTGCGCTTCTTCTTGGGCGGCGTCGGGGGGCGTTCAGCAGGCCGGGAGCGGACTGACCCCGGCGGCGGCAGCTTGGGCGGCGGCAGGTCGGACGACTGAGGAGCCGCCCTGGGAGGGGTCGTGGGAGGGGTCGTCTTTCCATCGCCGTACAGCCATCCGTACTCTCCCTCAGACCACTCACCTGGCATGCAAATGACCGTACCGGACGGCTCGTCGCACAAGCCCGATCCCGCTCGGAACTGGCTTCGAAATTGCTGAGACTTTCACGGCGCGCCTTCAACCTCGACTTGAAGGTTGGGGGCAATACTGAGAACCGCCTCAGCTTCTTCCCCACGTGAGGACACCATGTCTGACGTTCGCTCGAGTGTGATGGGTGGCTCCTACTCCCGTCCTGCCGACACCTCGGCCCGCATCCAGTTTCGTCGTGCCCTGACCCTGACGGCGATGACGCTCGTGATGCCGGGCTCCGCCCAGCTCGTGATGGGCAATCGCAAGGTCGGTCGCATCAGCGTCCGTATCTGGCTCTCGTTCCTCGCGCTCGGTGGCTTCCTGCTGCTGCTGTCGATGACCTCGCGTACGGGACTGTTCTCGGTGCTGACCAATCCGCGCCTGCTGACGTTCGGCAGATATGTGCTGATGGCGGGTGCCATTGCCTGGGTTGCGTTGCTCATCGATGCGTGGCGTCTCGGACGACCGCTCGAGATGGCCCGCAACCATCGCCTCTGGATGACCGGACTCAACAGCACGCTGTGCTTCATCACGGCGGGCACGATGTTCTTCGCCGCCCACCTCGTTGCCGTGCAGAGCTCGTTCATCGGGACCGTGTTCGCCTCCGAGACGGTGTCGGTGCCCGAGGACGGTCGCTACAACGTGCTCCTTCTGGGTGGCGACTCCGGCGCGGACCGAAGCGGCCTGCGCCCCGACTCGTTGACTGTCGCCAGCATCGACAAGGACTCCGGCCGTACCGTGCTGATCGGCCTTCCCCGCAACCTGCAGGACATGCCGTTCCCCAAGGGGTCGGTCATGGCGAAGCAGTTTCCCAACGGGTTCAACGGCGAAGGCCAGTACCTCAACGCCATCAACACCTGGGCCAACGACCACGCCGACCTGTTCGACACCAAGGACCCCGGCCTCGAGGCGACCATGGGTGCCGTCGAAGAGGCGACCGGGCTCAAGCTCAACTACTACGCGCTCGTCAACATGCGCGGCTTCTCCAAGCTCGTGGACGCCGTAGGTGGCGTGACCATCAACGTCCAGGAACGCACGGCAATCGGCGGCATCGGTTCACCGATCCGTGGCTACATCGAGGCCGGCACGCAGAAGCTCGATGGTGGCAAGACGCTCTGGTACGCCCGCAGCCGGGTGCAGAACGACGACTGGTCTCGTATGGGTCGTCAGAAGTGCGTCATGAACGCGATGCTCAAGCAGCTCAGCCCGCAGAAGGTCCTGCTCAACGTGCAGAAGATCGCGGAGTCAGGCAAGGCGCTGCTCACCACCAACATCCCGCAACAGGACCTCGACGTGTTCATGAACCTCGCGCTCAAGGCGAAGTCGCAGAAGATGTCGACGGTCTCGCTGGTGCCGCCGCTGATCTACACCGGCAGCCCGGACTTCGACAAGGTCCGCCGCGTGATCGACAAGGCCATTGCCAAGTCCGAGGGCAAGGCGACGCACAAGGTCGGTCTGACCCAGGCGAAGCTCTCGCTCCCGAAGACCGACGTCGAGTCGAACGACCCCCGCAAGGCCAACCAGTCGGCGGACCTCGACTCCTCCTGCTGACCTTCGAAACCTGAGATTCGCCGTAGATCACACTGGTTCATTTCAGACATGGCACCTGCGTCAGCGATAATGGGTGCTTCGTCGGCCACCGTTTCGTGAGGGACCATGTCGCATCGCGCGAGTCTCCTGGGCCGCGGCTATCAGGACCGCCACCTGGATTCGCCGCGTGTCCGTTTTCGCCGCGCCCTCACGTTGTGCCTGATGACGATCATCTTTCCCGGTTCGGCGCAGTCAGCCGTCGGCAGCAAATTTGTCGGTCGGATCGCCCAGTTCGCCTGGATCTGCCTGCTGGGCCTCGGCGCATTCCTGGCATTCACCTACTTCACTGACCGAGCGACGTTCCTCGGCTACTTCACGAGCAGCGACAAGCTGGCGCTCGCCCGCATGGCCCTGGTCTCACTGGGCGTTCTGTGGCTCCTCTTGTTCATCGACGCGTGGCGCCTGGCGTCCACGTTCATGCTGCCGTTCCGCCGAGCCGCGATCATCACGATCGTCAACATCGGCATCATCGCCGGCGTGGCCGGGTCGACGACCTATGCGTCTCAACTCATCAAGGTCTCGCGTGACACCGTCAAGACGGTCTTCACCGCGACGGAGACATCCGAGCCGCTCAAGGGTCGTTACAACATCCTGATGGTCGGCTCGGATGCCCGAAAGGATCGGCTCGGCGTACGTCCCGATTCGCTGACGGTCGCCAGCATCGACACGTCCACTGGTCGTACGGTGCTCGTGTCCCTTCCGCGCAACCTGCAGAACGTGCCGTTCTCCGCAGATTCCCCGATGCGCAAGGTCTACCCGTACGGCTACAACTGCGGTACGACGTGCTTGCTCAATGCCGTTCACACGGCGGCGCAAAACCGTACGGACCTCTACCCCAACAGCGACCACCCCGGCTTGGACGCCACGATCGATGCGGTCGAGGGTGCCACCAACCTCAAGATCAATTACTTCGTGATGGTCAACCTGAACGGCTTCAAGGGACTCGTCAACGCGGTCGGCGGAGTCACGATGGACGTCAAGACCCGCATCGCGATGTTCGGTCGCGACGACTCCTACAAGCAGACCTACATCGAGCAGGGTCGCCAGAATCTCGATGGGCAGGAAGCCCTCTGGTACGCGCGCAGCCGCGTCGCCGCCGACGACTTCACCCGCATGGGTCGTCAGAAGTGCCTCATGGCCGCGATGCTCGATCAGCTCAGCCCACAGAAGGTGCTCACCAACGCGACGAAGATCGCGGCCTCCGGCAAGGAGCTGCTGAGCACCAACATCCCCGAGGTCGAGCTCGGTCAGTTCGCCGACCTTGCGCTGAAGTCGCGCGGTGAGAAGATCGCCGTCGTCTCGCTGGTGCCGCCGGTCGTTTCGACCGTCAACCCCAACTTCCCGGCGATCCACGCCATGATCCAGACGGCGATCGCGAAGTCAGAGAAGGCTTCTGCCCGCAGTGGCACAAAGAAGCCGAAGGACCCCACCCAGCGCGCCGCCAACACGACGGACGACCTGGCAGCAACCTGCTAGTCCACTCGCCTCAGAGGTCAGGTGGTGGAGGCTTGGTAAGCCGCGATCACTTCTGCGGGATCGCCGTCCATCATCAGGGTGCCCTTGTTGATCCAGATGACGCGGTTGCACGTGTCGCGGATCGACTGCATGGAGTGGCTGACCAGGAAGATCGTTCCGGCGTTGTCGCGGATCTCGCGGATGCGAGCCTCGCTCCTGCGGCGGAACGCTCGGTCGCCCACGGCGAGTGCCTCGTCGACGATGAGGATCTCGTGGTCCTGAACTGTCGCGATCGCGAACTTCAGGCGCGCTGTCATGCCGGATGAGTAGGTGCGCATCGGGAGGTTGATGAACTCCCTCAGGCCGGCGAACTCGACGATGTCATCAAGTCGTTCTTCCATCTCGCGGCGAGAGAAGCCCAGAGCCAACCCGCCGAGGATGATGTTGCGCTCGCCCGACAGATCCTTGATCAGGGCAGCTCCAACGCCGAGCATGCTCGGCCGGGACGCGGCGTAGATGGCACCTTGTGACGTGGGTGTCGAGCCGCAGATGGCTCGCATCAGGGTCGACTTGCCGGATCCGTTGGACCCGATGACGCCGATGCTGTCGTTCTCATAGGCCGTGAAGGACACGCCCTTGAGTGCGTGAACCGAGCGCGTACGGCGTGAACGCTGCATCAGCTTGCGTGAGCTGTCAGCGGCGGTGGCGCGTTTGCCGGTAGCGAGAACTTTGTACTCGACGTGGACGTCGTCGACGATCACCACGGGCTTGCGTTCAGTCGGCGCGACCATAACGCTCCTCTGCGACCCAGAAGAAGACCACTCCGACGGCGAACATGCCGAATGCCCACACGGAGGTGTAGAGCCAGTACTCCATCTTGACCTCGTATGTCTCGCCATCGAGCAGGATGCCGCGGGCGAGCGTGAGGAACTCATGGATCGGCTGGAAGTCGGCGACGCGCAGGACTGCAGGAACGTCCTTGAAGCGCTCTTCGACGCTGAAGAACAATCCGCTCGTGTAGAACAGCAGCCTCGTGATGAACGGCAGCAACTGCTTGAGGTCTCGGACGTGGACTGTCAGTCGTGCGGTGATGAGCGTGAGTCCGGCGTTGAAGAAGAAGAAGATCGTGACGAGGGGGATCAGCAACAGCCAGTTCACGTGCGGTTTGTTCCCGGTGGCCATGACCAAAAGCAGCATGATGCCGATCGTCGGCATGAAGAGCAGCAGGCGCTGAACGACGAGTGAAATGGGCAGCGTCATCCGCGGGAAACTGAGGCTCTGCAACAGCGCGATGTTGCTGGTGATCGACCTCGACCCAGCCGCAAACGTGGATGAGAAGAACTGGAACATGAACACGCCGATGACCAGGAATTCAACGAAGTTGGGCGGGCGGCTGCCGGCGAGGAGCAAGCCGAAGACGAGGCCGTAGACGCTGGCCTCCAGCACAGGCTGGAGCACGACCCACAACATGCCGAGCCGGTTGCGTTGGTTGTCGGCCTCGATGCGGAACTGCGCCAGCGACAGGATGAACTGGCGTCGTGCCAAGACTTCGCGAAGGTATGCACCCAGACGCGGTCGAGCGCCTACTCGTGCGAGACCGCCCGGCGCCACGTCATCGGCGAGGTGCATCTAGGGGTCCCTACTGTGAGTTCTCGCCAGACGATCAGACCCGACCGCGGCATCCCGAGTGTAGTGGATCGGCCTAGGCGATCTGGGCTGACTCCTGCTGCGCCACGCGTGCCAGATCGGCGGGAGTGGCGGAGGTCACGACGACCAGAGAGCCGCCACCGAGACAGGCGGCCACGATGAGCTCAGCATCGCGTTCGACCGTGCCGGGTTCGACGACGATGCGTCGGCTGTCGGGCGGGGTCGCCAGGAGCTGCGCGTGGTTACGTTGCACGCCGCCGATGTCGACGGCCACTGTTGCCTCGGTGGGCGGATCGGCGGCGAAGAAGTGATCTCCGTGCCCCGGCACCTCGGCGCCCAGGTCGAGGAACCCGTCGGGCTCTGTGGCGAACCGGCCGCCCAGTGGGCGCAGCGATGCGGCAACCCGGTGACTCTCATCGGCCTCGAGCTCTGGTCCACTGAGCCCGATGTCGGCTGCCGAGTCCACGATCGCGGCTCCGACGTTCCATGCCGAGAGGGTCCAGACGAATCGCAGCCAGTGGGTCGGTATGCCGATGCGAATGCGTGACGATGTGTCGGCATCGAGGTCGTCCACCAGGAAGTTGCTGGTCTTGGCGACCCAGTTGGCAGTCGTCGTACCGCTGAGCTCGACGCGCTCACCGGTGGAGATGTCGTAGTAGGTGAGCAGTGGCACCGATGGATCGGCGACACCGCCGAGCAGCCGGTCCAGCGACCTCATGCCCGCACCGCTTCGAGGACGGCACTGACATCGTTGGGCACCGACCGGGCGTTCCCGGGATCAGGCTGGCCGAGCCCGGACACGCGAACGAGCTCGGCGGGTGCGTCGTCGGTGTGCTCGACAACCAGCACCGGGATCTCGGCGTCGAGGGTGCCAAGCAGGCCGGGAGTGCGCAGCACTGGGTCGATCACGAGTGTTCGGCTCGAAGGGCCGAGGATCACCACATCGGCGGACGCGAGCTGCTGGGCGGTCTCTGCGGCGACGGACCACGGGCCGGCGACGAGCACGACCTCTTGAAGCTCGCGATCGGCAGGCGCCGCAAGGTACTCCGAGATGTGAATGGCGCGCGTACCGTCTTCCTCGGCCACCACGGCATGGAGCTCGGCGCGGTCGTCGCTCATCGGGAGAAGAGTGAACGGCAGTCCGCGGCGCTTCGCCTCGGCCTGTGTTGCTTCGGTTAGCGAGTAGCCGGTGTTGAGCAGCTCCGTACGAATCAGCTGGCTCGTGATGTTGGTGTCCGTGGGTCGGTGCCACGCGGGGGAGTAGCCAACGGCGTTCAATCCGTCCGCCACGGCATGGGTCGGCGTGGCGTCGACGCCGAGCAGGGTGTCCAAATCAGGACACACCTTCAGGCCGGTGAGCCACTGGTCGCGAATGATCGGCACGACGACCGTGAGCTCATCGTCCTCACCAAGAAGGTCGGCGAGCTCGTGTACGAAGGGGGCGCCGTCGGCGCCGGCAACGATCGTGATGCGCATGGAAGCCATTGTGACGGGCCATCTGGGCGGTCTACCCACCTGGTGACTTTTCGCTGGCGACACGCCGTGAATTTGCCCAATCTTGCCATTCCGCTTGACTTGTGAGAGTCGCAGGCTTGTAATTTCAAGTATGTCATTCGATTTGGGTCTGCCGCCGGAGCTCGATGAAGAACTCATGTGGCAAGAGCGAGCCCTCTGCGCTCAGACTGACCCCGAGGCGTTCTTCCCTGAAAAGGGCGGTTCGACGCGCGAGGCCAAGCGGGTCTGCTTGACCTGCGACGTCCGCGGTGAATGCCTCGAGTACGCCCTTGGCCATGATGAGCGGTTCGGCATCTGGGGCGGTCTGTCCGAGCGCGAGAGGCGCAAGCTCAAGAAGCGAGCCTGACCTCCGCTTAACCTCGTCCACTAGGGTCGCTAGCTGTGCTGGAAAAACCGGTGGACGAGACTCAGACGACGCGCCATTGGCTGGACGCGCCGCCAACTGTGGCGGCGGTTCTGGTGTCCCACAACGGCGCCACCTGGCTGCCCAAGGTCATCGCCTCGCTCGGCTCGATGTTCTTTGCGCCGACTGCCTGGCAGGTCGTCGACGTGTCGTCCACGGACGGCAGTGCCGACATGCTCCGTGTCTCGTTCGGCGCAGAACGCGTTTCGGTCGCGCCGTCCGGTACGGGTTTCGGCGACGCCGTACGGCTAGCGTTCGAGTCGCTGCCGCGTACTGACTGGATCTGGTTGCTTCATGACGACTCGTCAGTCCTGCCCGGCACACTGTCCGGTCTGCTCGACACCGCCACATCTGCACCGGACATTGCCGTTGTCGGCCCGAAGATCCGTGAGTGGCCGTCGCTGCGTCGCCTCCTCGAGGTCGGCCTGACGATCACGTCGACCGGCGGACGCGAGACAGGCCTGGAGACGGGCGAACCGGACGCGGGCCAGCATGACCGCGAGCGCGACGTTCTCGCCGTCAACACCGCCGGAATGCTGATCCGCCGGGATGTCTGGGACGAGCTCGACGGCTTCGATCGCCGGTTGCCCCTGCACGGTGACGACATCGACTTCGGTTGGCGGGTTGCGCGGGCCGGCTACCGGACGCGTACGGCTCCCACCGCAGTCCTGTTCCACGCCGAGGCGTCCAGACGCGGCACCCGCCGGCGCTCGCGCAGCGACGTCCCGCACTGGGAGCCGCGACGCGCAGCGCTCTACACGCTGTTGGTCAACACCCCGACGCCCTTCTTCCTTTTCCAGAGTGTCCGTCTGTTCATCGGATCGCTGCTCCGGGTCGTGGGGTTCCTGGTCGGCAAGGATCCTGAGGCAGCAAGCGATGAGCTGCTGGCCCTGCGGTCGGCGTACGCGCATCCGATCCGGGTGTTCAAGGGTCGACGCAGCCGGGCCAGAACGGCGATGCGACCACATCGGGAGATCCGCGGGCTGTTGGCCCCGTACTGGCTGCCCTATCAGCACGGCTATGACATCGCCCGCGAGACGATGACAGCACTGGTGCGACCTGAAGCCGTCGCGACGGTTGGCCGGAGGTCGACACGTCCTGACGAGTCGCCCGACGAGGCGGTCGATCTCGAAGATGAGCCATCGGTACTCGCGCGCCGCCCCTGGTTCGCGGTCGTCCTCGTGCTGGTCATCCTGTCGCTGTTTGCCAGTCGGGGGCTGTTCGGTGCGAGCCTGCACGGCGGCGCGCTTCCGGCTTCCCCGGAATCGGCCTACGGCTGGTGGTCGCTGCTGTTCGACCGCCAGCGCGAGCTGCCGACGGCGAGCGTGCTCGCGCCCGCGTTCGCCATTCCGCTGGCTCTGGCCGCAACGCCGGTGTGGTTCCAGCCAGGTCTGGTCGTGTGGATCCTGATGCTCTTCGCCGTCCCACTCGCTGCGCTCTCCGCACACCGGTTGGGTCGCGTGCTGTCTCCGCATCGCGGCGTACGCATCGCCTGCGCCGTCACGTATGCGCTGAGCATCGTGGCATCCGGTGCCGTGAGCCAGGGACGCGTCGGGACGGTCGTCGCCCTGATCGTGCTGCCGATCGTCGTCAACACCGCGATCCAGCTCGCTGAGACTCCGGGTTGGCAGCTCGGTCTGCGAGTGGGTATCTGGATCGCCGTCGCTGCCGCTTTCGCACCGATCGCCCTGGTGCTGGGTCTTGGCGGTCTGTTGATCCTGCTGTACGCCGAAGGTCGCTGGGTGAGTCGCTATCTCCTGGCAGCGGCCGGAGTGCCGTTGGTTCTGCTCGGGCCATGGTTGTTCCAGCGAGCCCTTCGCCCTTGGCGGATGTGGTGGGAAGCGGGATTCCCTGTTCCCGGGTCTGCGACCGCCATCGATGTCGTGCTTGGTCGTGCTGGAGGGGTGTCAGCACCTGGCTGGCTCACGATCGGCCTGCTGGTGCTCGCGGTCCTCGCGCTCTGGTCCCGACGTACGCGACTGGGCGTCGAGCTGTCGTGGCTGGTGGCGTTGTTGGGACTGGCCGTTGCGCTCGTAGGGACCCTCGTGACCTACTCGACGCAGGCCGGCCCGGCAGCGATCGAGCCGTGGGTGGGAATGCCCGTCGTCGTATGGATCGGTGGACTCCTGTCGGCCGTCTTGCTGGCCGCACCCGAAGCCTGGCGGCGGTGGTCCAAGCCAGCTTTGGTCGCCGCAGTGATCGCCGCGCTGGTGTTGCCGATCGGCACAGCGACGTGGTGGTTGGGACGCGGCAATGCCGACCCGCTCGACATCGGACGAACGGCAGTCGTCCCGATCTTCCTCGCTGATCGGCCCGGCAACACTCTCGTCCTGACGGGCACGGTCGCCAACGGTGTTGACTATCAAGTCGTCGATGGCGATGGGCCGTACCTCGGCGAAGAAGCGATTGCCGGATCCTCCCCGACCACCAAGGAGCTCACGGCGGCCGTACGTCGGGTGCTTGCGAATGCCACCGCCGCCGACGTCCGCGTGCTCAGCGCCCACGGCATAGATGCGATCTATGCACCGACCGCAGATCCTGAGGTAGCCCGTCGGGTGGACGGCGCACCCCTTCTGGCGCCCGCAGGCAGCGATTCGCCGGGATCACGCGTGTGGACGCTGACCATCGAGCCGAAGTCCGACGGCGCGACGGCACCCCTGTGGCATCCGATCGTCTCTGGCCTTCAGGTCCTGGCCTGGTTGCTCGCCATCGTTCTCACGGCGCCAGTTCGCCGACGCGAGCTTGAGCCGCTTCTCGAGGATGACCTCCCCGAAGTCGCCGTGCCCACTGATCGGGGACCCGCCACGTGATCCGCTACCGGACAATCGGCATCCCACTCGTCGCGGCTGGGCTCGTCCTTGGTGCCTATGTCGCCCCCGAGCAGTCGGAAGACCGACGTCCACCTGCAGGCGTGAATGTCACCCAGACGACGTACGCATGCCCAGCCGGCACGGGCATCACAGTGGCCGCTGGGCAGGTCTCACCAGGCACCGTAGGTACGGCAACAGTCCTGCCAGGCAAGACCGCCGACAAGGATCTCGGCGGCACGAAGAGCTGGCGCACGGCGCGGGTTGACGGCAGGGCAGTCCTCGTCGAGCAGCAGGGTCGTGGGTCAGGTCCCGCCGGCTTCTTCGGCGCCGTCTCCCCCAAGGCCGACGGTGGCGGACTGAGCGTTGGTTCGTGCTCGGCAAGCGTCGATGCCGCGTGGTTCCTCGGTCTCGGTTCCGGGGTCAAGCACTTCTCCACGGTAACGTTGACCAACGGGACGACCGCTCCTGCCGCGGTCGATCTCGACCTGTGGGGTCCGGACGGGAAGATTGAGGCCGTCGGCGCCAAGGGCATCGTGGTCAAGCCACGTGCGACCCGCCGAGTTCAGCTCGAGGACCTCGCGGCCGGCGAGCCAGAGCTGGCTCTTCGCGTACTGCGTCGTCGTGGTGCCGTGTCCGCCGTAGTCAGCGACTTTTCGTCGGCCGTGTTCGGAGGCACCGAGCCGGTGTCCGCGACCGCAACACCGCGGCGTAGCCAAGTTGTTGGTGGGCTGGTGTCTGGAGCCGACGGCCGCACGCTTGCACTCCTCAATCCGGGTACGGCGACAGCGCGAGTGGAGGTCGACGTCATCGGGTCCAAGAGCACGTTCAAGCCGGAAGGTCTCGACGCCATCAAGGTCAAGGGCGGGTCCCTTCGGCTCGTCGAGGTGCCGAGCACCGCTGGTGGAGCGCGCCAGGCACTGAGAATCACCTCGGATGTTCCGGTGGCGGCGACGGTGCGGATGGCGCCCAGTGAGCGCGACTACGCGTACGCCGAGTCTGCGCTGACGCTCGCGGGCCCAGCGATCGTGCCGGTCAAGCTGGGCAAGGGTGTCAGCGCACCTGACCTGATTCTGACCGCGCCGCGCAGGTCGGCCAGCGTCCAGGTGTTTGCGTACAACAAGAACATGAAGCAGCTCGGTGAGCTCACGATGTCGATCGAGGCGGAGACGACCAAGCACCTCGACATCGCGAAGAAGTTCACCCAGAAGGGCATCGCCTACCTGGTCGTGCAGCACAAGGGCGAAGTCGTGGGGGCCGCGACCTACCGCGACGGCGGACTCGTCAGCTCGTTGGCGCTGTTGTCGGCACCGATCAGAGTGCTGGCTCCGCAGGTGCGCCCGATCGACTAGCGGGGATCGAGGTCGTCGGGTGACAAGCGCCAGACCTCGGCAAGGCGCTCGAGGATGACTGACCAGACGAGATCCTCGAGGTCGGTCTTGGTGCGACAACGGTGGGACATCGGGAGCCGGAACAGCACGACGCGCATGGCGTCAGGTCGAGCCACCACGATGCTCAGTGGGACCTCATCGGTCCATTCAGGCGGCAGCAGCGGTGCTTCCTCGACCACGATGTCGACGTGGTCGGGCTCGGCCGAGAAGTGGTGGTCGAGTGCTCCGAGGACATCGCCGACGAGAAGGTCGAACGACTCACGAGGCGAGCGGTGGGCCGGCACGCTGCGCGGAGAGAGTGGACCCGGCATGGCCATCGGTCCACGCAGGCCGGTGCCTCGACGATCACGCATCCGACCAGGCCGGGGACCACTGACGATGCCTCCCCAGTTTGATCCCACAGCGCGATCCATGCGGTGAGCCTAACGCGGTGCCGACTTCGAGGCGGCTAGCCTCACCACATGGTCAGACGATGCACCCGTTCGGCTTGCTCAATGCAAGCCGTGGCGACGCTGACGTATGTCTACGCCGACCAGACCGCAGTCCTCGGGCCGCTGTCCACCGCTGCCGAGCCGCACACGTACGACCTGTGTGTCGAGCACTCGCAGCGCATGTCGGCGCCACAGGGCTGGAGTGTGCTGCGACTGGCACCCGATCCCGAAGCTGGTGCACCGAGCCGTGACGACCTCCTGGCTCTCGCAGACGCCGTACGTGAAGCTGGCCGCCCTGCCGAACCCGTGCCGAACGGTCCACCCGCACTGCGGCTTGTGAGACTTCCCCCTCAGTGAGTACCTTCGTGATCGATCCCCGACTTCAGGCCGTGGTCAAGGCCTATGACGTACGTGGCCTCTCGCCCCAGCAGCTTGATCCCGAGATGACCTTCGCGCTCGGTATGGCGTTCGCGCTCGAGACGGGCGTCGAGACTGGCGGCACCGTGGTGATCGGCCACGACATGCGAGACACCTCTCCCGTGCTGGCCAAGGCATTCAGCGACGGCGTTCGCACCCAGGGCGGCAACGTCATCGGCATTGGGCTGGCCTCGACCGACCTCCTGTACTTCGCCTCAGGTGATCTCGACCTGCCCGGCGCCATGATCACCGCGAGCCACAACCCGGCCGAGTACAACGGCATCAAGCTGTGCCGAGCCGGAGCCAAGCCGATCGGCTACGACACGGGTCTGTCGGCGATCGCCGAGAAGGCCACTGAGTTCCTTGCCTCGCCGATTGCCTCCGACCCTCAGGGCACCTACGAGGAGCTGGACGCTCTGAGTCGGTACGCCGACTATCTCCACGAGCTCGTCCCCATGCCCGCAGGTCGCCGGCTCAAGGTTGTTGCCGACGCGGGCAATGGCATGGCAGGCCACACAGTTCCGTCGGTGTTCGCACCGCTCGATCTCGAGCTGACCGCGATGTACTTCGAGCTCGACGGAACGTTCCCCAATCACGACGCCAACCCGCTGGACCACAGCACCCTCGTGGACCTCCAGGCGAAGGTGCTCGAGACCGGTGCCGACATCGGACTGGCATTCGACGGTGATGCCGATCGTTGTTTCGTCGTCGACGAGCGCGGTGATGTCGTGTCACCGTCGGCCATCACTGCCTTGATCGCAGCGCGCGCTCTGATCACGACTCCGGGTGCGACGATCCTGCACAACGTCATCACGTCCAAGGCTGTTCCGGAGATCATCACCGAGAACGGCGGGACTGCCGTACGTACGCCGGTCGGCCACTCGCTGATCAAGGCCGAGATGGCGCGTACAGGGGCGGTCTTCGGGGGAGAGCACTCAGGACACTTCTACTTCAAGGACTTTTTCCTCGCCGACTCCGGAATGATCGCCGCACTCCACGTGATGGCCGCGCTCGCCGAGACCGACGGAACGGTTTCGGAGCTCATGGCTCAGTACGAGCGCTACGTCGCGTCTGGCGAGATCAACAGCACGGTCGACGATGGACCAGCCGTCATGGAGACGCTGTCTCAGACATACGGAGACCTTCCGCAGGACCGACTCGACGGGCTCACGGTCGAGGCCGACACCTGGTGGTTCAACGTGCGTGCATCGAACACCGAGCCGTTGCTTCGCCTCAATGTCGAGGCTGACACGGAGGCGGAGATGGCGCGCGTACGTGACGAGGTTCTCGCCGTAATACGTCGGTAAGGTGGGGAACATGAACCTTGATCCGGCTCTCCTCGAGATCCTCGTCTGCCCCCAATGTCGCGCGACCCTGTTCGTCGACGACGAGGCAAGCGAGCTCGTGTGCAACACCTGCTCGCTCGCATATCCCGTGCGGCGCGACATCCCGGTGATGCTGGTCGACGAGGCTCGGGCTCTCTAGGTGGCGCGAGCCACCATCGTCGAAAGCGCCTGAGCCCCCGGCCAGGGACGGTGGATCCGATTCGGCGGTACGGGAATCCCGCCGGTACGATGGGCGACATGGATTTCAACGTCGCTGACCTGTCCCTCGCCGATTTCGGCCGCAAGGAAATCGAGCTCGCTGAGCACGAGATGCCAGGCCTCATGGCCATGCGCGAGCGCTACGGCAAGGACAAGCCTCTCGCCGGAGCTCGTATCGCCGGCTCCCTGCACATGACGATCCAGACTGCCGTGCTGATCGAGACCCTGGTCGACCTCGGCGCCGATGTCCGCTGGGCGACGTGCAACATCTTCTCGACGCAGGATCACGCTGCGGCCGCAGTGGTTGTCGGCCGTGACGGCACCGCCGACGACCCCAGGGGCACGCCCGTCTTCGCCTGGAAGGGCGAGACGCTGGCCGAGTACTGGGATGAAGCCGAGAAGGTCTTCGACTTCGCCGAGGGTGGCCCGAACGTCCTGCTCGACGACGGTGGTGACATCACGATGCTGCTGCACCTCGGTGTCGAGTACGAAAAGACCGGCGTCGTCCCCTCGCAGGACAGCACCGACAACGAGGAGTTCAAGGAGGTGCTGCGCGTGCTGGCCCGCTCGGTCGCCGCGAAGCCCGATCACTGGACCAAGATCTCCAAGGACATCAAGGGTGTCTCCGAGGAGACCACCACCGGCGTCCTCCGTCTCTACGACCGCTTCCTTTACGGCACACTGCTCTTCCCGGCCATAACCGTCAACGACTCGGTCACCAAGAGCAAGT
>JBBSJW010000012.1:0-49887 GCA_038256885.1 Propionibacteriales bacterium | reverse complement strand
GGGTTCTACATCGACGGCTGGGGCACCTGGATCGGTGTCGTCCTCATCGTCTGGGCAGCCGGAATCGCCTACGGCGACGTCGACAAGAAGGCGCCCGCACCGCGAGCGTAGCGAGCGCGTGCGGGAGGGCTAGGGAGCGAAGCGACCGGGAGCGTACCGCCGCGAAGCGGCCAGTTGCGAAGCCCCTGGTGAGATCCAAGACCAAGTCTTGAACTACTCCGCGTCCTTGATCTCGGCGATGACCTGACCGGACGTCACAGTGGCGCCGACCTCGATCGAGAGACCCGTCACGACACCGTCGCGGTGTGCGTTGATGGGCTGCTCCATCTTCATGGCCTCGACGACCACGATCTGATCGCCGGCAGCGACGGTCTGACCTTCTTCGACGGCGATCTTGACGACCGTGCCCTGCATCGGTGCAGTGAGCGAGTCGCCGCTGGCGGCGGCGCCAGCAGCCTTGCCACCCTTGCGCTTGGGCTTCTTGGGACCGGCAGCAGCGGCTGAAGCGCCGAGCCCGCCGGGCAGGATGACCTCGACACGCTTGCCGCCAACCTCGACGACAACGCGCTCGCGCTCAGCGGGCTCGTCGCCTTCTTCGGTGTCGCCACCGTACGGCTCGAGCTCGTTGACGTAGTCGGTCTCGATCCAGGTCGTGTAGACCGCGAACTTGCCATCAGGAGCGGCGAACGCCGGATCGTCGACGACCGAGCGGTGGAACGGGATCACGGTGGGCATGCCATCGACGACGAACTCGTCGAGGGCGCGGCGTGAACGCTGCAAGACCTGCTCGCGCGACGTACCGGTGATGATGAGCTTGGCCACGAGGGAGTCGAACGATCCGGGGATCGTCTCGCCCTCTTCGTAGCCGCCGTCGAGGCGAACGCCGGGGCCCGACGGGGGAGCCCACTTGGTCAGCGTGCCGGGAGCCGGGAGGAAGCCGCGGCCTCCGTCTTCGGCGTTGATGCGGAACTCCATCGAGTGGCCACGGATCTCGGGATCGTCGTAGCCGAGCTCTTCACCGGCCGCGATGCGGAACATCTCGCGTACGAGGTCGATACCGGTGACCTCTTCGGACACGGGGTGCTCGACCTGGAGGCGGGTGTTGACCTCGAGGAAGCTGATCGTGCCATCAGCGGCGACGAGGAACTCGCACGTGCCGGCGCCGACGTATCCGGCTTCCTTGAGGATCGCCTTGGATGACGAGTAGAGGCGCTCGATCTGGTCGTCGGTCAGGAACGGCGCAGGCGCCTCCTCGACGAGTTTCTGGTGGCGACGCTGCAGCGAGCAGTCGCGGGTCGAGATGACGACGACGTTGCCGTGGCTGTCGGCGAGGCACTGGGTCTCGACGTGACGGGGCTTGTCGAGGAACTTCTCGACCAGGCACTCGCCGCGGCCGAAGGCGCTGACGGCTTCACGAACGGCCGACTCGAACAGCTCGGGGATCTCTTCGATCGTGCGGGCGACCTTGAGGCCACGACCGCCACCGCCGAAGACTGCCTTGATGGCGACCGGCAGGCCGTTCTCCTTGGCGAACGTGATGACCTCGTCGGCGTCCTTGACGGCGTCCTTGGTGCCGGGCGCCAGGGGTGCGTTGGCCTTCAGAGCGAGCTGCTTGGCCTTGGCCTTGTCGCCGAGGTTCTCGATGGCGTGCGGCGGAGGTCCGATCCAGATCAGCCCGGCGTCGATGACGGCCTGGGCGAACTCGGCATTTTCGGCCAGGAAGCCGTAGCCGGGGTGCACGCTGTCAGCACCGGAGCGCTCGGCGACGGCGAGGATCTTCTCGATCGAGAGGTATGAGTCGCCGGGGGTGGAGCCCTCCAGCGAGTAGGCCTCGTCGGCGAGGCGTACGAACACTGAGTCTCGATCGGGCTCGGCGTAGACGGCGACGCTTCCGATGCCGGAGTCCTTGCAGGCGCGAATCACGCGAACGGCGATTTCGCCGCGGTTGGCGATCAGGACCTTGGACAGGGGCTTGCTCACGAAATGCTCTCCTCGACAAGGGACAGGGCTGCCTCGTGAGTCTAGGGGTTCCCAGATGTGCGCTGAGTATGAGGTTGGTTACCCAGACGTACGGTTTCGGCGACTCGCGGTGATGGAGTGTCGCGAGATTGTGCAGTCTGGTTAACGGTTGTTAACATCAACGTATGAATTTCGCCTTGTCCAAGGAACACGAGACCTTCCGCGGGATCGTCCGTGAGTTCGCTGAGGCCGAGATCGCTCCGCACGTCGCGAAGTGGGACAAGGACCACCATTTCCCCGTCGACCTGATCCAGAAGATGGGCAATCTCGGGCTGTTCGGACTGACGTCTCCCGAGGAGTACGGCGGGGCTGACGGCGACTTCACCAGCCTCTGCGTCGCGATCGAGGAGCTCGGCCGCGTCGACCAGTCGATCGGCATCACTCTCGAAGGTGCAGTCGGTCTGGGCATCAACCCGATCCTGACGTTCGGCACCCCGGAGCAGAAGGAGAGGTGGCTCCCCGACCTCGTGACCGGGCAGGCGCTTGCAGGGTTCGGCCTCACCGAGCCGGGGGCCGGCTCGGACGCTGGGGCGACCAAGACCAGGGCCGAGCTGGACGGCGATGAGTGGGTCATCAACGGTGCGAAACAGTTCATCACCAACTCGGGAGCGGACATCACGTCGCTCGTGACCGTCACCGCGCGTACGGGCACTCGCGAGGACGGCCGTCCTGAGCTCTCGACCATCATCGTCCCGTCGGGAACGCCGGGCTTCATCGTCGAGCCCGCATACGACAAGCTCGGCTGGCACATCTCTGACACGCATCCTTTGTCCTTCGTCGACGCTCGCGTCCCCGCCGATCACCTGCTGGGTGAGCGTGGCCGCGGCTACTCGCAGTTCCTCGCGACGCTCGACGACGGTCGCGTCGCGATCGGCGCTCTCGCCGTCGGCTGCATCCAAGCCTGCCTGGAGCTCTGCGTGCAGTACGCGGGGGAGCGCACGACATTCGGCGTGCCCATCGGTGCGAAGCAGGGCGTCGCATTCCAGATCGCTGACCTTGCGGTCATGGCGCAGGCCGGTCGGGCGCTCGTCTATCAGGCAGCAGCCATGAAGGACGCGGGCGCGGACGGCAAGGAGTTCCGTCGCGCCGCCTCGATCGCGAAGCTCTACACGTCGGAGTCGGCCGTCACTGCCACCCGCATTGCGACGCAGGTGTTCGGTGGATACGGCTTCATGGAGGAATACCCCGTCGCCCGGTTCTATCGCGACGCCAAGATCCTCGAGATCGGCGAAGGCACCTCAGAGGTCCAGCGCATGCTCATCGCGCGCGGCCTCGGACTCCCGGTCGAATAGCGGTCCGCGGTCAGGCGGTGAGGCGCCAGCCTGCGACGTCGATGAGGAAATGCGACAGCACGAGTGCGCCGAGATAGAACGTCGACACCGCGAGCGCTGCGCAGATGCGGGCCAGCAGCGAGCTGTGCCGGACCTTCGCGAACGCCGTAGCGGCCGCCCAGCCAAGTGCCATCTCGGCGGGGATGACATAGACCGCTACGCCCAGCCACTGGTGCGTGTCCCCGGTGGGTTCCCAGAGTCCCAGCGTGGGGGCGAGGAGCTCGGTGCCGAGGAAGATCAGCCCCGCGAGCACGGCGGCTCGCGCCGGCCTTCCGCTGCTCAGGGCGATCGCTGCGAACAGCGGCGCGACCCACATTGCGGCCATCGCGAGCGGGATGTCGTCATCGACACGCGGCCCGCCATTGTCGGGGAATCGCAACGTGCCGACCAGATCTGCCAGCACCCAGTCCGGGAGCACCTGGAAGATCGAGACGAATGTGAGGAAGCCAGCGAGCGCCAGCAGGTCCGCACGACCCGTCGACCGGCAAGCCCAGAGCAACGCCGCGACGTACGCGACTGCCGTGGCCAGGACCCCCCACCCCTGGGCGGGCACATCCAGCGACAGCGCGATGGCTGCGCCGACGAGAAGCACCGCGTGGGCGCCGATGATCGGGCCGAGGCCCTTGCGGGACGTCGAAAGGGTCGCGGTCACGCGTACAAGGTAGCGAGCATGACGGGGCGACCGCAGCGGTGGCCGTTGTCAGAGGTCGCAGGTTAACTGTGGGACATGAGCCTTTCCACCGTTGCCACAGGCCTCGACCAGGCCGTCGCCCTCGTCGACAGCATCTCGGCTGACCAGCTCGATCTGCCGACGCCGTGCTCCAAATGGAATGTGGGTGATCTTGCCGACCACCTGACCAACAGCGCCGTGCAGATGGCGGTCATGGTGCAGGGCGGGAAGCCCGACTGGAGCTCGTTGGACACACATCACGGCCATCCTGCGCCGGTGCTTCGTCAGGCTGCCGACGACATCGTTGCGGCGTTCGAAGCAGGCACCGAGGCACCCGAAGGCATGGTTGTCTCCGAGCTGGCAGTTCACACGTGGGACCTCGCGGCAGCGCTGGGCCGCGACACCAACGAGCTCGAGCCAGCGGTCGCTGAAGCGGGCTACGCGTTCATGACCAAGTCACTCACCGACGACAACAGGGGTGACGCGTTCGCCCCCGAGCAGGCTGCGCCGGAGGGCGCCAATGCCTACGAGCGCATTGCAGCGTTCGCGGGCCGGTCAGTTCAGGACTGAACTGTCAGAGGTTGGTCATCTTGGCGCAGGGGAGCGGGATGTGCTTTGCGCCATCGCCGAAGTCGACCTGAACCGAGGTAGTGCCCTGCATGCTGACGATGCGGCCGAGGCCATAGGTGTCATGAGAGACGCGAGCGCCTACTTCGTACACCTCCGCCACAACCTCCGGGCCTGCCTGGAAGGGACTGGATGCGTGGTAGCGGCGTCGCCGCGGTGAGGTTGCCATCGTTTGACCATTGTCCCACTTTTGGGTGAACAAATGCCAACTGGCTCAGGGATATGGACGCTGCCAGAGCTCAGGCCAGGCGATTCCGAGGTCTCCGACGAGCTCTCGGAGCAAGGGCAGGGACAGCCCGATGACGTTGTGGTGGTCGCCCTCGACGCCGGTGACGAACGCGCCGCCGAGGCCGTCGATCGTGAATGCACCCGCGACGTTCATCGGCTCGCCGGTGGCCACATAGGCGTCGATCTCAGCGTCGGTGATGTCAGCGAAGTGCACGATCGTGGACGCCGTCTCCACGAACTCCTCAGCACCGCGGCGTACGCAGTGGCCGGTGTGCAGCACCCCGCTCTTGCCGCGCATACGACGCCAGCGACCAGCTGCCTCGACCGGTCCGGCGGGCTTGCCGAAGATCTCACCCTCGAACGCCAGGACCGAGTCACAGCCGATCACCAGTGCGTCGGGCTCGACCTGAGGTGCGACGGCGCGGCACTTCATCTGTGCGAGCGCAGCGGCGAGGTTGCCGGCGTCCGTCGTGGTGATCTGGTCCTCGTTGACGCCCGACACGATGACGTCGGGGTGGATTCCGGCCGAGCGCAGCAGCGCGAGGCGAGCAGGGGACTGCGATGCCAGGACGACTCTCACGGGGTCACCTCGTGACGGGCGCGCACGACCTCGAGCCGCGGATCGGCGAGAAGGTCATCGATCAGCGACTCAGCTCCACCGACACCGGTCCACGTTCCTTCGAGGTCGGTCGAGACGAACCAGGCGTGGTCGTCTGGCCAGAACAGGTTGGGGCTGTTGAGATCGCGAGGCACGCCGACACCGTATGCCGTTGCGCCCCACGAGCCAGCATCCTTGAGCGGTCCAGCAAACATCAGGTAGTCGCGCGCTCCGACCACGAGTCGGGGTCCATCGATCACCGCTGGGGCGAACGCGGGCGGCGGTGGCTCCTTCGGTTTGGGTTTGCCGAACAGGCGGCCCGGCCACGGTGCGGGCCCGGTGAACGTGGTCAGGAACGCGACCGAATCGCCGCCATAGATCTCGCCGTAGCCGTCCCACAAGGCGAAGAAGCAGTGTTCGGCAGTGGAGGTGTGACGCCCGAGCACGTCGCACAGAGCAGCCAGCTCTTCCTCCGGCAGATGGCCGTCGATGCGCTCAGAGCCGTCAGCGCCTTCGCGCCAAGGATGCAGCACACGGGCATACGACTCGAACCCCGCAGGACCCAGCTCACCGACGTCACCGAACCAGGCGGCGGCGGAGAACTCAGCCAGCGGGCGCAGCGGCATGGTCAGCCGCCGAACGCCGAGCTGCGCCACTGGCCGGGGCCAAAGCGGTGCGGGGTGCGAGCTGTGCGCGCCGGGTGACCCCACTGCGAACGCGGAGCAACCTTCGTGCGTGATGCAGCGTGAGCAGCGGCAGCATTGCGTGCCGCGATGACGGCAACCAGCGCGGCGAGCTCCTCGGGCGTCAGGTCGCCCTTGACGACCCGAAGCACAGGCTTGCGGGTTTCGACGGGCTCAACCGGCGCGGTTGCGTCCGACTCGGTCACAGCGGGATGTTTCCGTGCTTCTTGGGCGGCAGGGTCTCGCGCTTGGTCTTGAGCAGACGGAGAGCCTTGACGACCTCGGCGCGGGTCTGCGACGGAGCGATCACGGAGTCGATGTATCCGCGCTCGGCGGCGAGGTAGGGGTTGCAGAGCGTGTCCTCGTACTCCGTCATCAGCTCAGCACGCTTGGCTTCCGGGTCGTCCGCCGCTGCGATTTCCTTGCGGTAGAGGATGCCGACGGCACCAGACGCGCCGACGACGGCGATCTGTGCTGAGGGCCAGGCGATGTTGACGTCAGCGCCGAGGTGCTTGGAGCCCATGACGTCGTACGCGCCGCCGTACGCCTTGCGGGTGATGACGGTGACGAGCGGGACGGTGGCCTCGGCATACGCGTAGATCAGCTTGGCGCCGCGACGGATGATGCCGTTCCACTCCTGGTCCGTACCGGGCAGGAAGCCGGGCACGTCGACGAAGGTCAGGACAGGAATGTTGAACGCGTCGCACGTGCGTACGAATCGGGCAGCCTTCTCGGATGCGTCGATGTCGAGGCAGCCAGCGAACTGCATCGGCTGGTTGGCGACGATGCCGACGCTGCGACCTTCGACGCGGCCGTAGCCGATCACGATGTTGGGAGCGAACAACGGCATCACCTCGAGGAAGTCGCCGTCGTCGACGATCGACTCGATCACGGTGTGCATGTCGTACGGCTGGTTGGCCGAGTCGGGGATCAGCGTGTCGAGCGCGAGATCGACATCGGTGAGCTCGAGGTCGGCGACGGTGTCGTACGGCTCGGGCTCTTCCATGTTGTTCTGCGGGAGGTAGGAGATGAGCGCCTTGACGTACTCGATGGCGTCCTCTTCGTCGGCACCCATGTAGTGGGCGTTGCCGCTCTTGGTGTTGTGTGTGCGTGCGCCGCCGAGGTCTTCCATCGTGACGTCCTCGCCGGTGACCGTCTTGATGATGTCGGGACCGGTGATGAACATGTTGGACGTCTTGTCGACCATCACGACGAAGTCGGTGACGGCGGGGGAGTAGACGTGGCCGCCGGCGTTGGTGCCCATGATCAGGGAGATCTGGGGGATGACGCCCGACGCGTGCACGTTGCGCTTGAAGATCTCGCCGTACAGTCCGAGCGAGACGACACCTTCCTGGATGCGAGCACCGGCGCCTTCGTTGATGCCGATGATCGGGCAACCGGACTTGATCGCAAGGTCCATGACCTTGGTGATCTTCTCGCCGTACACCTGGCCGAGCGATCCGCCGAAGATCGAGAAGTCCTGGCTGAACACGCAGACCTGACGGCCGTCGATCGTGCCGTAGCCGGTGATGACGCCGTCGCCGAGCGGACGGTTCTTCTCCAGCCCGAATGCGGTGCTGCGGTGCCGGGCGAACGCGTCGAGCTCGACGAACGATCCCTCGTCGAGCAGCTGGTGGATGCGCTCGCGGGCGCTGCCGCGTCCCTTGGCGTGCTGCTTCTCGGAGGCGCGGTTGGCGAGCTCGTTGAGGAGCTCGTCCTGTCGGCGTTCGAAGTCGGCGAGCTTGCCTGCTGTGGTGTGCAGCTCGGGGTGCTCTTCGAGCACGTCGGGATTGGGGTTATTTGCCTTGGTCACGGGCCACAGCGTAACGAGTCGGCTCGTTGAGGGATATGTGAGTCTGTTCTCATGCCGTTTGACGACCTCGACCGACCGCCGCTCGATGTTGGCGCTCTGCGCACAGCCCTGACTGGTCCGGGACGGTTCTGGACCGACATCGTGATCACCGAGCAGACCGGCAGCACCAACGCCGATGTCGCTGCTGCTGCGCGGGCCGGGGCACCTGAGGGAACCGTGCACGCGACCGATCTCCAGGTTGCCGGCCGCGGTCGTCTTGACCGTACGTGGGAGTCGCCTGCCGGATCTGGCATCGCCGTGTCCGTGTTGTTGCGCCCTGACGAGATCCCGGCAGCTCGATGGGTGTGGCTGCCATTGCTGGTCGGTCTGGCCGTCGATGCGACCGTCCGTGAGTTCGGCGTCGACTGCGGACTCAAGTGGCCCAACGACGTACTCGTCGACAACCGCAAGCTGGCCGGCATCCTGCTCGAACGCGTTGACACCCCAGAGGGTGCTGCGGCGATCATCGGCGTGGGTCTCAACGTGACGCTGCGCGAAGACGAGCTGCCCGTCGACACCGCTACCTCGCTCCTGCTCGAAAGTGCGACCGAGACTGATCGGACGATCGTCCTCAGGGCACTTCTTCGCAACCTCGAGGCGCTCTATCGAGCGTGGAAGGAAGCCGACGGCAATCCGGCTGCCGGCATCCGCGACTCGTACGAGCGCCGGTGCGTCACGATCGGCACCCGCGTACGCGTAGCTCTCCCGAACGACACATCGCTGGAGGGCGAGGCGACCGCGATCGACGAGCTGGGACGTCTCGTGGTCGATGGCCAGGCCATCAGCGCAGGAGATGTCACCCACGTCCGACCGGCGACGTGACAAAATCGCCCCATGGCTCTTCCCCGCAAGCTCATGGTCGACGGCGAACACACGGTCGCGACGACTCGTACGCACATCAAGGTGCTGTTCGTCCCGTTCGTGATCCTGCTTCTGGTCGCCCTGCTTGAAGGATTCGTGCAGGCCAGGGTCGACGGCGAGGCCAACGCCACCGTGCGCTGGATCCTTGTCGGCATCGCACTGGTGCTGGTGTTCTTCGGCACTCTGCTGCCGTTCGCCAAGTGGCTTGCGTGGACCTACACGCTGACCAACAAGCGCATTGTCGAGCAGAAGGGGTTGTTGACGCGTACGGGTCGGGTGATCCCGCTCAGTCGCATCAACGACGTGGCCTTCGAGAAGAACCTCAACGACCGCATTCTCGGGTGCGGAACGCTCATCATCCACGACGCGAGTGAGCAGACTGGCCTGAGGCTAAAGGACATCCCGAACATCGAGGCGTTCCACCGGACGGTGTCCAACCTCGTCTTCGAGCAGCACGACAAGTCGGCGAGAGATGAATCGGTCTGAGCTGCGCGATCAGCTCGTCAACCAGATTCTGGGTGGCGAGCTGAAGCTGACGAGTGCAGAAGTCGTCGAGAGAGGTGGACTCAGCCTCGACGCCGGTGAGCGCCTGTGGCGCGCACTCGGCTTTCCCGACACGGGCGACAGCATCGCCTACAGCGAAGCCGACGTGCGGGCTGTGTCGATCGTCGCGGCCTCGATCGAGCATGGCGTGCTCGACGAGCTGACGGCGTTCCGCATGACTCGCGCTCTCGGCCACACGATGTCGCGCCTGGCCGACTGGCAGGTTTCGACGCTGGTCGAGCAGGTCGCGCACGATGTTGAGGGTGGCAAGTCTCCGAATCGTCTCGAGGCCGCGATCGAGCTCGCCACCAACGCAGCGCCAGGTTTCGAGGAGCTCATCCTCTACGTATGGCGCCGCCACCTCGCCGCTGCGGCCGCGCGCATCGAGGCGCTCGGTGCGGCTGATGAGGAGCTGCTGTCGACCGTGATGACGGTCGGATTCGCCGACCTCTCACGATTCACGTCCTTGGCAAACGGGCTCGACGATTCTGTGCTCGCATCGCTGGTCGAGGACTTCGAGACGCGATGCGCCGACATCATCACCGAGCATGGCGGCCGAGTCATCAAGACGCTCGGCGATGCCGTGCTGTTCGTGTGCGACGACGCAGTCGAGGGCACGCGCACGTCGCTCGACCTCGTGCGGCAGATCGGTACGCGTGCCGAGCTGCCGGACATCAGCGTCGGTCTCGCCACCGGATCGGTGATCAGCCGACTTGGCGATGTGTTCGGGCCGCCCGTCAACCTTGCTGCGCGCCTCTCGCACGTCGCCCGCAGCAACCGCGTCCTGATCGACGAGGGGACTGCGCTGTACCTCGATGACGAGTTCGACATGCGTACGCTGCCGCCCCGCCCACTGCGCGGGTTCGGCAACCTCTCGCCCATCACGGTGAGTGAGCGCCGGGGCTTCTTCCGCACGCACTAGGGTTTCACCGTGTCCTCCTCACCGCTGTCGCTTGCCGTCATCGGCGGCGGGCAGCTGGCACGGATGATGCAGCAGGCCGCGATCGGGCTCGGCGTGCACATCCGGTTGCTGGCAGAGGGCCCTGACGTCTCTGCCGCACAGGTGATCCCCGATCACTTCGTCGGCGACTACACCGACATCGACGACCTGCGCCGCGCCGCTGAGGGCGCGGGTGTCGTGACATTCGACCACGAGCACGTACCGCCCGAGCACCTGCGAACTCTCGAGTCAGAGGGGCACGTGCCGCGGCCAGGCCCCGGTGCGCTCATCCACGCGCAGGACAAGATCACGATGCGAACGAAGCTTCGCGAGCTGGATGTGCCGTCGCCGCGCTGGTCGGTCATGGCGTCGGTCGACGATGTCGTCGCATTCGGCCTGCCGTGCGTGCTCAAGACCCCCCGTGGCGGCTATGACGGCAAGGGGGTCTGGGTCGTACGATCCGAGGCTGACGCAGCCGAAGCACTCGCGGCAGAGGCCGTGCTCGCCGAGGAGCTCGTCGACTTCCGCCGCGAGCTGTCGGCCCAGGTTGCACGCCGCCCGTCCGGTGAGACCGTCGCGTACGCCGTGGTGGAGTCGCGCCAGGAGAACGGTGTCTGCAAGGAGGTCATCGCTCCGGCGCCCGATCTCGCCGAAGATCTCTCCGCCCAGGCCCAGCAGGTCGCGATCGACGTCGCCGAGGCGCTCGACGTCACGGGCATGCTGGCGGTGGAGCTGTTCGAGACGAGCGACGGTCGCCTGCTCGTCAACGAGTTTGCGATGCGGCCGCACAACACCGGTCACTGGACGATCGACGGTGCTGAGACCAGTCAGTTCGAGAACCACCTGCGCGGTGTGCTCGACCTGCCACTGGGCCCGCCGACTCCCACCGCTCGGTGGAGCGTGATGTACAACGTGCTGGGTGGCGCCGTGGAGGACCTCGAAGCACAGGTTTGGACCGTGCTCGAAGCGGTGCCAGAGGCGCACATCCATCTGTACGGCAAGGCTGTGAGGCCCGGCCGCAAGGTCGGCCACCTGACGGTCACCGGCGATGACCTCGAGGCAGTCCTTGCGCAGGCTCGCCGTGCGGGCTCGCTGCTGCAGGACGGCTAGCCCGCCCCTCACCGATACGCTGATGTCATGACTGACGCACCCCGTGTGGGCATCGTGATGGGCTCGGACTCAGACTGGCCGACGATGGAAGCCGCGGCGACTGCCCTCGGCGAGTTCGGCATCGCCTACGAGGCTGATGTCGTCTCGGCGCATCGCATGCCTGACGAGATGCTCGCCTACGGCCGCGACGCCCACAGCCGCGGTATCGAGGTCATCATCGCCGGCGCCGGGGGAGCAGCTCACCTGCCAGGCATGCTGGCGGCTGTCACACCGCTACCGGTGATCGGCGTACCAGTTGCGCTCAAGCACCTCGACGGCATGGATTCGCTGCTGTCGATCGTGCAGATGCCCGCCGGTGTGCCCGTGGCGACCGTCTCGATCGGCAACGCCCGCAACGCAGGGCTGCTGGCCGTGCGCATCCTCGCCACCGGCGATGACCTGCTGACGCAGAAGATGATCGAGTTCCAGGCCGAGCTGGCTGACCAGGCTCGTGCCAAGGGCGAGAAGATCCGCAAACCCGCCAAGAAGGCAGGCTTCCGCTGATCGAGTGCCACCTAGCCCTTGTAGAGGCCGTCGGCGTACGACGGAGAGGCGTAGTAGGCCTCGAGCTCCTCCATCGAGTCGTCGGGACGCTCGAGGCTCTTGGCGATGACGGCTCGGCTCGGTACTGCCTCCGGCGCCCACGTCTCGGGCTTCCACAGCGACGATCGAAGGAACGCCTTCGAGCAGTGGAAGAAGATCTGCTCGACGTCGACCTCCAGGATCACGACCGGTTTGTGGCCCTTCACGATCATCTGGTCGGCGTACGGGGCGTCGGCGAGCAGCTTGGCGCGGCCGTTCACGCGGAGCGTGTCTCCGCGTCCGGGGATGAAGAAGATCAGCCCGACGTGCGGGTTCTGCAGGATGTTGGCGAAACCGTCGGCGCGCTTGTTGCCCGGTCGTTCGGGGATGGCGAGGGTCGTGTCGTCGACGACCAGTCCGAACCCGGCCGGGTCACCCTTCGGGGACACGTCACAGCGGCCGCTCGCGTCCGAGGTGGCCACCAGGCAGAACGGCGACGCCGCTAGCCAAGAGCGATGCTCCGGAGAGAACGACGCGCGATCCTTTTCGAGGGCACGTTGCATGGGTTCACCGAGGAGATCGCGGAGCTCGGCTTCCGTCGTGATCGTCATGATTCGCAGGCTACGCCCGGGCCCGCAGCCGGGCGCATGGTGTGTCTGATCCCACGCCGGCGCGGTTTGGTCGTTGAGGGCCACGCATCTACGATTACTAGGTCGTCCTACTAATTCTGGAGCCACCGTGTCATACATGTTCGTCCTCTCCGAAGAGCACCAGGCCATCCGCGAAGCCGTACGCGCTGTCGCCGAGGCCAAGATTGCACCGTTCGCCGCAGAGGTTGACGAAGAGGCTCGCTGGCCCAAGGAGGCGGCCGAAGCCCTGCTCGCGGCAGACTTTCACGCCCCGCACGTCCCTGAGGAGTTCGGCGGAGCCGGCGCTGACGCCCTTGCGACCGTCCTGGTGATCGAGGAAGTTGCTCGCGTCTGCGTCTCCAGCTCGCTGATCCCTGCGGTCAACAAGCTCGGATCACTGCCCGTCATGATCTCCGGTGACGAGGACATCAAGAAGAAGTACCTCTCGCGCCTCGCCGCAGGTGAGGGGTTCTCGTACTGCCTCTCGGAGCCGGATGCCGGCAGCGACGCGGCCAACCAGAAGACCAAGGCTGTACGCGACGGTGACGACTGGATCCTCAACGGCGTGAAGCGTTGGATCTCCAACGCCGGTGAGTCTGAGTTCTACACCGTGCTTGCTGTGACCGACCCCGACAAGCGCACCAAGGGCATTTCGGCGTTCGTCGTCGAGAAGTCCGACGAAGGTGTGTCGTTCGGCGCTCCGGAGAAGAAGCTCGGCATCAAGGGTTCGCCGACGCTCGAGGTCTACCTCGACAACGTACGTATTCCGGGAGACCGGATGATCGGCGTCGAAGGCACCGGCTTCGGGACAGCAATGAAGACCCTCGACCACACGCGCGTGACGATCGCGGCTCAGGCCGTGGGAGTTGCGCAGGGTGCGCTCGACTACGCACTCGGCTACGTGCAGGAGCGCTCGCAGTTCGGCAAGAAGATCTCGGAGTTCCAGGGCGTCGAGTTCATGCTCGCTGACATGGGCATGAAGATCGAGGCCGCTCGCCAGCTCACGTACGCGGCTGCCGGTCGGTCCGAGCGTGGCGACAAGGACCTGACGTTCTTCGGTGCCGCCGCCAAGGCGTTCGCGTCGGACACCGCGATGCAGGTGACGACGGACGCGGTCCAGCTGCTCGGTGGCTATGGGTTCACCAAGGACTACCCGGTGGAGCGGATGATGCGCGACGCCAAGATCACGCAGATCTACGAAGGCACCAACCAGGTGCAGCGGATCGTGATGGCCCGCCAGCTCCTCAGCGGGATTCAGTCCACACTCTGAACTGAATCCCCGCCGAGGTCTGGTTAGAGCTTCTCCATCCCGTAAGCCACTTCTTCGCGGAGCGAAGCGATGATCGCCTTGGCGACCTCGGGCTCGATCTTCTTGCCGATGAACGGGATCGACACCTTGACGTCACCGTCGAGGGTGAACTCCGTTCCTCCGCTCGAGCCAGTGAGCTTCGCAACGCCGACCATCTCAGCCGGCTGACCGATGATGCTGACCTTGACGTTGGCCGTACGGTTGCCGTCGCTGTCAGGTGCGCTCCACACCTCGGTCTGCTTGACCTTGACGGTGCTGCCGGTCAGCTTCTTCACGAAGTCAGGCATGTCGGCTTCCTGCGTACGGAGCAGCGTCACGGTGGCGCCGTCGCCGTTCGCCTCGACTGTCACGTCGTACTCAGATGCCTCCTGGTTGGCACACGATTCCGTACGGAATTCCTGATCAGAGATCAGGGCGTACACACTCTCGACGTCGGCGCCTTCGTAGCTGAAGGACTCCTTGATCTTCATCGGATCACTCGCTCGGCGGCGAGATGGCTGCTGCGCCGCCGCTCTTGAGCTCGGACAGACGTGCCTCGATCTCGGCACTGGTGCTGTCGCCCTCGAGCTCCTCGAACTGTGCGTCGAGGCTGGATGCGGCGAGCTCGGACTTGCCCGCGACCCTCGCCCCTTCGCGGCGAACCTTCTCCTCGAAGCGCGAGACCTCGCTGGTCGGGTCCATGACATCGATCGACTTGATCGCGTCGTGGACCGTGTTCTGGGCCTCGGCAGTCTTGGAGCGAGCCACCAGCTGGTCGCGCTTGGTCTGCAGCTCCTCGAGCTTGCCCTTCATGTTGATCAGGCCGGACTTGAGCTTCTCGACGACCTCGTTCTGCGAGGCAATCTGCGGAGCCGCGGTCTTGGCCTCGTTCTCGTAGCCGATCTGCTTGCTCAGTGCGATCTTGGCGAGCGCATCGAACTTGTCGGCCTCGCCAGCAGAGCCAGACGTACGCAGTGAGTCAGCCTTCTGCGAGGCAGCGAGGGCCTTGTTGCCCCACTCCTGTGCAGCGCTGATGTCTTCTGCATGGTCGGCCTCGGCAAGCCGGAGGTTTCCGATGGTCTGTGCAACCGCCTCTTCGGCCTCGGCGATGGAGCTCGTGTAGTCGCGTACGAGCTGGTCCAGCATCTTCTCGGGGTCTTCGGCCTTGTCGAGGAGCGAATTGATGTTGGCGCGGGTCAGCTGGCCGATTCGGCCGAGGATGGACTGTTTCTTTGCCATGGTTTGGTCAACTTTCTGTAGGGATTGCCCGTGCTGTTGAACTGTGCTGGAGGTCTACTGCGTCCCACCTCCACGGCGGCTGTCGCCGAGCTGCTCGGTGGAGGGCTCTGGATCGGCGGCGACCGGCTCGCCGTGCTCGTCGACGACCTCGTGGGTGTCCTCGTATCGCCGGCGTACGCGGTGCACGAGGAGACCGCCGGCGGCGGCCGCTAGTACGCCACCAATCACGATCAACGCCCATGGGAGGCTCGAGTCGTCGGCAGCGTCGGTGTACGCGTCGGCGGCTGCCACGGCGGCACCTGTCCAGTCGCTTCTGCTGATGGCGGGCTCGATCTTGTCGGCCCCGATCCTGGAGAACTCGCCGCTGGAGATCGGGTGATCGCTCGGCTCAGCGGTGCCGTAACTTCCATCATCAACGGCGATTGCGAGCAGGGTCTCGGTGATGCCGAGTCCCGACTTGGTCGCAGTCTGGTCGGACCATTCGGCTCCACTGAGCCCGTCGAAGCTCTTGACGTAGACCACGAAGAGCTGGAAACCAGTCGCTTCTTGGTAGTTGTCGAGCGCCTTCTGCACCTGGGCCTCTTCACCGGAGCTCAGGACGCCGGCGTTGTCGGTGATCTCGCCGTTCACGTCGATCGGTGGATCAGCGTGCGCTGCGACGCCCCCAAGACTGAACAGGCCCAAGGCCAGCAGTACCAACACGGCCCATACACGTGTTTTGGTGATCACCCCTGTGATCTTGCTGCATCGCACCAAGCGAGACAACCGATATCTCACTATGGCTTTCCGCGGTTCACCTGCCGTGATTCAGGCGGAGATCGGCATGCGAAGAACGAATGTCGTGTTGCCTGGCTCGCTCGTGACGCTCGCGGTACCGCCGTGGCCGTGCATGATCGCCTCCACGAGGGACATGCCGAGTCCGGCCCCGCCTGACGCGCGCGTACGAGAGGAGTCGCCTCGGGTGAACCGGTCGAACAGTGCGGGCAGCAGGTCAGGCGCAATTCCAGGCCCGTTGTCGTGGATCTCGATCACGAGCTCGGTGGCCTCGACGTGCATCCGTACCGTCACGACGGTCTTGGGCGGGGTGTGCCGGCTCGCGTTGGTCAGCAGGTTGGTCACCGCTTGATGGAGCCGCTGCTCGTCACCGGAGACGATGATCGGCTCGTTTGGAACGTCGAAGGTCCATTTGCGCTCGGGATCGACCACGCGAGCGTCGTTGACGGCTTCGACGACCAAGCGCGTCAGATCAACTTCGTGGCGCTCCAGCTCGCGGCCAGCGTCAAGGCGAGCAAGGAGCAACATGTCCTCGACCAGGCTCGACATACGGCCTGCCTCTGACTCGACCTTCGCGAGGATCTCATCCGGATCGGCACGTCCTGTGCGACGGCTCAGCTCGGCATACCCCTTGATCGTCGACAGGGGAGTGCGGAGCTCATGCGAGGCGTCGGCGAGGAACGTACGTGCCTGCTGCTCGCTCTCGTGGCGTGCGTCAAGGGCATGCTCCATGTGCTCGAGCAGCTTGTTGAGGGCTTCGCCGACCTGACCGACCTCGGTCGCCGGGTCTGTCAGCTCGGCCGGTACGCGGACTGTCGTGCCGACGGCACCCGTCGACAGCGGCATTGCAGCGACCTCGTTGGCTGTCGTCGCCACCTTGCGAAGAGGTTCGAGCTGACGACGGACCAGGATCTGGCCGGCGATCGCGGCAATGCCGACACCGAGGAGCCCGAGGCCGGACTCCCACCAGATCAGCGTGCTGATGGTGTCATCGACGTCTTTGGTCGGGATGCCCTGTACGAGGGTTCCGCTGCCGCGTGTGTCGCCTGCAGCCACGCGGAACGAGCCGAGCTCTGGCACGGTCACGGTCACCGGATCCTTGTCGGGAACGATGTCATCGAGCACTGCCAGCTGTTTCGACGAGAGCTGGCGCAGATTTCCCGTGGGGGTGATGGATCGACCGCTCCTCGAGCCGTCATCGAAGAAGGCGGAGATGCTGCCCTCACGGTCGCCTCGAACGTCCGGCGGCGGTCGCTGGGTGCCCGGTCGGCCCCTCGGGCCCTGAATGGCATTGGCGCCTCGGTCAAGAGCCGCGTCGACCTGGTGGTCGAGCTGATCAGTGAGGTAGGCCCGCATCACGATCGTCGCCACGACGGCGACCAACAAGCTGATGACCGCGACCAGTGCCACGGCCGTGGCGATTAGTCGGCCGGTCAGCGACGTGGGAAGAATCCTGGTCATGTGCTCAGCCGACCGGCTTGAGGACGTATCCGGCGCCGCGTTTGGTGTGAATCATCGGCTCGCGACCCGCATCGACCTTCTTGCGAAGGTACGAGATGTAGATCTCGACGACATTGGCCTGGCCACCGAAGTCGTAGTCCCACACGCGGTCGAGGATCTGCGCCTTCGACAGCACCCGGCGGGGATTGCGCATCAGGAACCGCAGGAGCTCGAACTCGGTTGCGGTGAGCTCGATCGGCTCGCCGGCGCGTTCGACGTCGCGACTCTCTTCATCGAGGCTCAGGTCGCCGACCGTGATGACCGCCTCTGGTCGTGTCTCGGTGGCACCGCTGCGGCGCATCAGTCCGCGCAGGCGCGCCACGACCTCTTCGAGACTGAAAGGCTTGGTCACGTAGTCGTCGCCACCGGCGGTGAGTCCGGCGACGCGGTCCTCGACAGCATCGCGTGCGGTCAGGAACAGGACCGGGACCTCGGGGGAGTGCGCGCGTACCTTGCGCAGCACCTCCATGCCGTCGAAGTCGGGAAGCATCATGTCGAGCACGATCGCGTCCGGTGCGAAGTCCTTGGCCGCTGTGACGGCGGTACGACCGGTGGGAGCCGTCTCGATCTCCCAGCCTTCGTATCGGAGCGCCATCTGGAGCAGCTCGGCGATGTTGACCTCGTCGTCGACGACAAGCACGCGCAGGGGCGAGCCGTCGGCGCGGGTCAGGGCAGGAGTCATTTGCCCAGTCTCGCCCCAGGAACTGAGGCGGAGGGTGTGAACGGACTGTGAGATTGCTGTGAGTTGGTCAGGGCGTATCTGCGATGCGAACGAGGCCGCCGAGTGTGCCGACGTACGCGGCACCGTCACGGCCAAGGCTGACCGGCGCGTAGTTGTTGTTGAAGGCCAGTCCGCTGCCGACGAGCCGCGACCACACGTGCTTGCCAGTGCGGATGTCGAAGGCGCTGAAGAACCAGGAATCGGGGGCCAGGGCGTCAGGCAGAGCCGCACCCTTCCACGGGAGCTCGGCCGACGACGGGTGTGTGTAGGCGTAGATCAGCCCGGTCTTGAGGTTGGCCTTGCTGACGGTGCTGGGAATGCGCGCGGTCGTGTTGCTCCACGCGATCTTGCAGCCGCCACTCTTGTAGTTGACGTCGACGCGTACGAGTCCGGGCGTGGTCGTGGGGGAGCGCAGCGTGACGCCCGCAGGCAGCGGTCCCGTGTAGCCGTAGTTGTTCTCGGCGATCAGGCCGCCCGGCACGGAGATCAGGCTGTTCTCGTCGCTGCTCAGACCGGACTGGAAGATCGGCTGCTTGCACAGCGGCTTGGACCCGGGCCCGGCCTTTCCGCGACGGAACACCAAGATGTTCATCTTCGGATCGGCATTGTCGGTGATCGCGATCGATCCGCCGCCCTTGGAGCTGGCGGAGTCGATCAACGTGGGCGTGGTGCCGCTGCCTTGGCTGACCTGCCCAGGCTTGATCCGGCTGCCGCGGTCGTACGCCTTGCGCCACGTCACCTTCGGCCTGCCGTTGGCAACGTCGAATCGGTAGAGCGCGGCGTCAGAGACGACGAACACGCCGCCGGACTCGTCGATCGAGAAGCTGTTGGCGATCGTCTCGCCGGCCGGAAGCTGGTGGGGATGCACCTTGCCCTTGGAGTCGACCATGCCGACCATGCCTTCGGTCGTCACGAACCAGAGTCGGCCCGCCCAGTCAGGCAGCGCCGATTGGATGCCGGCACCTGCCGTCACGGCGCTGACGTCGATGTCGCGAACCTTCGTCAGGGTGCTGCCCCTGACTGCAATCACGAAGATGTGACCGGTCGAGGTCGAGACGACCGCACGGTCGAGGTGATCGAGGTAGAAGTAGCCGCCACCGGAGAAGTTGGTGAACGAGAACGTGCCGGGCTTCCGCGGCGGCAGTGAGAACGACGCGATCTCCTTGAGGGTCGTGGGGTCGAGCACCTTGAGAGTCGCACCGGTCAGGCCGACGCACACCGTCACGATGCGCCCGGCCCGATCGAAGGTGACGGACGCGCACTCGCTGGCGTACTGGGTGTCTGCGATCTTCGGATTCTTGCCGAGCGGTCCGGGACCGTAGTACGCGTCGCTCTGATAGGCGTCGTTGTGGATGTTGTTGGCGCCGTTGCGTGCCATGTAGGGGTGCTGCGGCAGCGTGAGCTTGGGCAGCGATTTGGCGACGGCGGGCTTGCCGACGTACGGGTGGAGCAGCAGGTCACGCGGATCCGGGGGCGCCGGGATGGCCGAGGTGGGCTGCGCTGTCCCGCAGAGGACCAGCGCAGCGCAGATCATGGCGGCACCTGCGCGTCGAAGAATCTTCACAGGTCCTTCAACGAGCCTCGATGGCCCTGAGTCACGAACCTTAGATGCGGCCGGCTACCCGCTCGGCGTACTCGTTCCAGACGTTCTGGCACTGCACGTAGTCCGGGTCCCACGGCAGCTGTGAGCCCGACCAGTTGATGACCTTGGGATCGTGGACGACTTCGACGTGCGGCAGCTGGTTCCACTGTGGGTCGAGATGTGCTCGGTCGCCGCCTGCGTACGCGTTGAGGACTTCCTGGACGTTCAGCTTGTAGCGCTCAACCCACGGCAGGAAATGCCGGCAGAACTCGTCGCTGCGCATCCGGTCGAGGTCGAGGACCGCGACGGAGGTGTCGAACGCCAAGAAGTCGTAGGTGTGCAATGTGTGACTGCGGAGAATGAGCTCGCGAGCCAGGGAGTTTTCGTCCTTCATCCGCTTGGACGCGTTGATCGCGTGCATGAAGCCGCTGTCGATGTCTGGCGAGGTGCGTGCAGCGAGAGGGCTTCCGGCCAGGTCCGTGTCAGCCAGCTCGGCGATGTCGCCGACGACGATGGAATGGATGTCGAGGTGGACGATCCTGGGCACGTCTCGCAGCAGCTCCGGCAGGAGCATCTGGTCGAGCGTCGAGATGCGGGGTGACCTGTTCAGGTCGGCGCCGTAGTCGACGTCGTCGGTCGGCAACCAGGTGAACGTGACGGTCGGGAAGGCGCTCGCAACGCGCTTGAAGTCGCCGTCGTCGTGGCCCCGAGTGAGGACATATGCGTGGATCGGTCGGCTGGCGTTGCCCACGATCGACTCGAGGACCACGTCGAGCTGGTGCTTGAGGTCGCCGCCGAGCGTGAGCTCCACAGCGACAGGGTCGCCGGCAGGCGCTTCAGCGGTGCGCTCGATGGTCACCGAACGCTCCTGGACAGTTCGGCACGTGGCTGCGATGTCGAACGACACCTCGCCGATGTCGTCGACGCCGTGACGGATTGCCTCAGCCGCCGCGACCTTCGGGGCGGTGAGCTCGCGCCACAGCGCGTAAACCTCCTCATAGGACTTGCCGGCTCCGATGGCGCCGATCACAGGCTCCAGCAGCGCCAGCATCCCGCTGCGGATTGTCTCGTACGCCTCGTCGGTGATGTTGACCAAGCCGTCGAACCGCACGTCCGAGGGGTTCTTGGCGCGGAACTCGACCTTGGCGCCGAGTGATCGGGCCGGCAAGTAGCAGTGCAGTCGTGACGTGACGACGTACTCGTACTGGACCTGGTAGCTGGTGAGCACCTTCATGGCGTCGTCGACGTTGTCGGCGAAGTCGGTACGGCGGATCTCCGGGGCAGTCTGCTTCCACAGCACGCCGGGACCGGTGGGCGTCGTGTCGACGTACAACGTGCCGGTCGGCTTCGCTCCAGGGACGGCTGGGAAGACCGTGTCGACTGTCGTGGTGAGGCAGCCGGAGAAGAAGGCAGGGACGCCGGCGGCCTGGAGCAGGTGCACGGTGTTCCAGTCGCGGCAGCCGATCGGTGCGTACTTCTTGAGGTAGTCGATGACTCCGTCGGTCAGGAGCGCGGGCGCGTTGACGTGGAACGAGACGAAGATCGGACGCAGGCGCGGGTTGAACGGCATGTCGAACTTCCCGCCGAACATGCGATGCATGTACCAGCCGAATGCCAGCATCCAAGTGCCGTCGGGCACGAGGTCGTGGTTGGTCGCGTCGCGCTGCACGCGGTAGAGGGTGATCTCGGCGTCGTCGCCGTCGATGACCCGCTCGGGCTTGATCCGCTTCTGCAGCATCTGCGCGGAGCGAACCGCATCGGACTCGCCGCTGAACCGGAAACCGCTGCGGCGTACGAGGTGCCCCATCGACGCGATCGTCTGTACGTGATCGCCGAGGTTCTTCGAGGCGAACGCTTCGTCGGGCTGCTTGTAGTCGAGGATCGCGAACGGGATGGTGCCGGCCGGAACGCTGATCTCCTGCTTGGCGTTGTCGGCCGTGCCGTACCAGTCCTCAAGCCACCCGATCTTCGTGACGAGGCGATCGTTGCCGTCCGCCTCAGCGCTGGCCCGGCCGCGGGCCAAGGCCTCTCGCGACTCGGTCTCGTAGCCGGCCTGGAAGCTCGTCGAGGCGATGTCGAACCACTGTGCTGCGGTGGCCTTGATGGTGTTGTCGCGCAGCCCGTCGGCGAGAGCCTTGCCAGCGACGGCCGGCTCGATTGTGAAGCCGGCGCGGAAGTACTCCGCCGGGGCGAGTCGCAGCACCTGCGCACGGTCTCCGCCGGTGAGCAGCTCCCAGGTCATGGCGGGGAGGTGGTTCTGGGCTGCGACGATGCCGGCGGCGATGTCACCGACGGCGGCGTGCTCGGGCTTGCTGCGCAGGACGCACGCCAGCGATCGCGCCCGGTCGGCTGATCCGGCCTTGATCATGCGGCGTGCGGCGCGTACGAGTGCTTGGTCGGAGGGCCCGTCCTGGAGCAGGTTCGTGAAGGAGGGGTCGTCGGTGTTCGCGCTCGGGCGCTTGGCGCTCGGCTTCGGTTTCGGAGTGCTCAGCGGCTTCGACTGCCCACGGTCGAGGAGTCCCTTGACCCGCCGTAGCGCCTTGCCCAGGAAGATCCGGGGGCTGCTCGAGGAGCCTCGTGCCGATGGAGTTGCCACTGATGATCACCTATCCGCTGATAGCCCGGTACGGCCTCTCGAGCCGAGGGCGTTCAGCCTTCGCAGCAACCGTACAGAGGCCGGGGCCGAGGTCCCGAATCGCGTCTGCCATGCGAGGGGATCAGGTGGACGCGTGCGCGATGCGCCGGGTACCGTCTCCCTGTCAATGTACGTCGGGAGGGACCGCGTCAAGCGGTTGGTCAGCCAGGCGTCGTCACGCCTTGCAACAGCGCCTCCGACAGACATGACCTCCATGTTTTCGCGGCAGATTCGGACCTGTAGTGCTCGCCTTCATCACGACTCTGCGTCACCCCAGCAACTCCAATGACTACTACCGCGTGGAGCAGCTCCTGAAGGAGACGCTTCGCTCGGTCACGAACCAGACGTCCGACGACTTCGTCGTGATCGTCGTCGGCAACCAGCGGCCAGAGTTCAAGCTGCCGAAGAACACCCACTTCGTGCAGGTGAAGTTCAAGGCTCCCGCCCCGGCTGCGGTTCGGGTCAGCCGCAAGCCCTTCATCCGCGACAAGGGCACCAAGCTCGGGATCGCACTCATCAAGGCCCGGGAGTTCAACCCTGACTACGTGATGATCTTTGACGCTGACGACTTCGTGCACCGTGATCTGACCGAGTTCGTCGCCGAGCATCCCGGCCACCCCGGATGGGTCATCGATGAGGGCTGGATGTACTCCCGTGCCCGTCGCGCCTTCCGCCCCCAGTCAACCTTCAACCGCACGTGCGGCACCTCCTTCATCATCCCGTTCCAGGCGTACGAGGTGCCAGTAGACCTAGGCGTCGACGCATCCTGGTCCGAGGTACGCGATGCATACGGCGAACGTCTCCCGAAGATCATTGGTGCTCACAAGCGGGCAGTCGAGTGGTACGCCGACCACGGCCGGATCGTCGAACCGCTTCCGTTCAAGGGCGCCGTCTACCACGTCGACACCGGTGAGAACCACTCCTTCAACGTCCTCGACGGCGACGCCCAGCCGCTAACTCGCCAGATGGCGAAGGAGTTCGGCATCCCCAAGGTCAACTACCTGAGGACGCTTTGGGCTTGCTACTGCGCCGAGACGATGTGGCGCTGGTTGAAGCCCCTGGACCCGGCCTTCGAGCAGTACCGACGTGGCAAGCGCTTCTCGAAGCGCGTCTACCGAGCGATCCGCCGAAGGGTCCTCCGAGCGGTCTGATTTTCACAGGCATCTGAAACGCCCCTTCACAAACGTGCCGCTGTTCGGCACTATCTGTGCAACGTCATCTCTTCGGGGGAAGAGGCATGGGATGAATCAGTCGACGTCGGCGCTGACCGACCGCGTGCGCGACCTGGTGCGCGAGCGCCGGATCGATCCGCGCACTGACACCGAGTCCGTACGCCGGGCAGCGGTCGAAGCCATAGCCGAGCACGACACGCGCAGCCTGACCGGCGCCGTGCGGCCGCTCGACGAACCTGACCTCGTCATCGGGCACATCGTTGCCAACGTGTCCGGATTCGGGCCCTTGCAGTCGTACCTTGACGACGAGACGGTCGAGGAAATCTGGATCAACGAGCCGTCGCGTGTGTTCGTGGCTCGCGCCGGTCGGCACGAGCTCACGCCCGTCATCCTGACCGCCGAGCAGGTGCGAGAGCTGGTTGAGCGAATGCTCTCCTCGTCGGGTCGCAGGCTCGACATCAGCCAGCCATTCGTAGACGCAATGCTGCCTGGTGGTCATCGCCTGCACGTCGTTCTCGATGGCATCTCGCGCGGATTCGTGGCCGTCAACATCCGCAAGTTCGTTGCCAGGGCACACACACTCGACGACTTGGTGACTCTGGGGACGCTCGACCAGCAGGCCGCCGGATTCCTCGACGCCAGTGTCCGGGCCGGACTCAACATCGTGGTGTCGGGTGGCACCCAGGCCGGCAAGACCACGCTGCTCAATTGCCTTGCCGCATCTATTCCCGGATTCCAGCGGTTGATCTCGGTCGAGGAGGTCTTCGAGCTCCAATGCGGCCACCCCGACTGGGTGGCCATGCAGACCCGTCAAGAGGGGCTCGAAGGAACCGGTGGAATCGACCTCCGGACCCTCGTCAAGGAAGCGCTCCGCATGCGACCGTCGCGCATCATCGTTGGAGAAGTACGGGCGGCAGAGTGCCTTGATCTATTGCTGGCCTTCAACGCTGGATTGCCCGGTATGGCCAGCATCCACGCCAACTCAGCCAAGCAGGCGCTGGTCAAGATGTGCACGCTGCCGCTGCTTGCAGGAGAGAACATTGGCTCGCGGTTCGTCGTACCCACCGTGGCGTCCTCGATTGATCTCGTGGTCCACACCGGCATTGATCCCGATGGATCGCGGGCTGTGCGTGAGATCGCCACCGTGGCGGGGCGGGTAGAGAACGGGCTCATCGAGTCAGAGCCGGTATTCGTACGTCGCGCCGGTCGACTTGAACGGGGCCATGGAGCGCCGCTGCGGCGCGACGCATACGAGCTTGTCGGCATTGACCTTGACGAGATCCTGGGAGTCGGTCGATGGGTGCGCTGATCGGCTTGGTGTTTGGTGTCGGCGTTCTGTTGGCGATGGTCGCGTTGACCGCTCCAGCGTCGAAGCCCCAGCGGCGGTCGGCGCGCCGGACAAATCGTCTGACCTCGTTGCTCTCGGCGGCCGGGGCCGAGGGAGTCTCGCCGGCACAGGTTGTCGCGCTCTGCATCGGGTCCTTCATGCTGGCAACGTTCGTGATGCTTGGCATCTCCGGTGTGCTTGCCGTTGGCATCGTCTTCGGGCTGATGGCGGCTTGGCTGCCGGTCGCGGTTCTTCGAGGCCGTGCGTCGAGACGCCTGCGTGAGCACGCGGCACTGTGGCCGGACGTCGTCGACAATCTCTCGTCGGCCGTCAGGGCGGGACTTTCCCTACCCGAGGCGCTAATGCAGCTTGGAGACCGTGGACCGGAGGGTCTGCGGGCGCCGTTCGAGCAGTTCGGACGCGATTACCAGGCGACTGGCCGTTTCCATGAGTCGCTTGATCGGCTCAAGGTGCGCCTGGCCGATCCCGTGGGCGATCGAGTCGTCGAAGCACTGCGCATAGCCCGCGAGGTGGGCGGCGGTGATCTCGGCCGGATGCTGCGTGCCCTGTCCGGATTCCTTCGAGACGACCTGCGTACTCGCGGCGAGCTCGAGTCGCGTCAGTCGTGGACCGTGAACGGTGCGCGGCTTGCGGTAGCGGCACCATGGCTGGTGCTGCTCTTCATGAGTTTCCAGGGTGAGGTGATTCAGCGGTTCGCAACCACGACCGGACTGGTGGTGCTCGGCTCTGGCGCGGTGCTGTGTGCCGTCGCCTACCGGCTGATGATGTGGATAGGGCGGTTGCCCACCGAGCAGAGGATCCTGGCATGACCGGGGCGATGATCGGGCTGTTCTCCTCCACCGGGGCGCTGCTTCTGGTGTCGGGCTGGCTGCGTGCACGGCGCCCGTCCCTCGATCATCGGGTTCTGCCTTACCTTCGTGATGTCCATCCTCATGCTCCGGCTGTCGCTCCCACGGGTGTCGTCGGTGCCGTCTTTGGGCCGAGTGTTCGCAGGGCTGGCGAGGCGATGGGGGACATCCTCGGCGGGTCCGCGAGTGTGTCGCGTCGTCTCGTACGCCTGGGATCCCCGATGTCGGTCGATGACTTCCGCATCCGTCAGGTCACCTGGGGTGCGGCCGGGCTGGCCATCGGAGTTCTGATCTCCATGACGCTGTGGTCGACGCGTGGCGCATCCGTACCCGCACTTCTTGGGGTGTGCGTCGTTGGCCTCGTGGCTGGGGTGCTGTGGTGCGAGAACCACCTGTCAGGTCAGGTGCGGGTTCGCGAGGAGCAGATGCAGGCTGAGTTCCCGGTCGTCGCAGATCTGCTCGCACTGGCCGTTGCGGCGGGGGAGAGTCCGGTTGCCGGCCTGGAACGAGTCATGAGGGTCTGCAGCGGTCACCTGTCGCACGAGCTGGGCCGTGTGCTGGCGGACATCCGGACGGGTACGCCGATGTCCGCGGCATTCGACGGACTCGCGGCGAGGACTGGCGTTGGGAGTATCGCGAGATTTGCCGAGGGACTCGCGATCGCGGTCGAACGGGGTACCCCGCTGGTTGACGTCCTGCACGCGCAGGCGGCAGACGTACGCGAGTCCGGGCGACGCGAGCTGATGGAAGTCGGAGGCCGCAAGGAGGTCGCCATGATGATCCCCGTCGTCTTCCTGATCCTGCCGGTGACGATCGTGTTCGCCTTCTTCCCTGGCTATATCGGCCTCCACCTGACTTCTGGAATGTGACCGAGAGATGAGGAAAAGAATGGAACGACTGCTGAGGAAGCTTGGCTCACGCCACGACGACCGGGGCGATGTCCCGGGCTGGGTCATGATCACGGTGATGAGCGCGGGAATCGTTGCCGTGCTTGGCGCCGTCGCAGGCCCGCAGCTCCGCCAGATGCTCGAGCAGGCGCTGTCTTCTGTCGGAGGCTGACCATGCGTGCGCGGGACGACGTCGGCAGCGCTGTCGTCGACTTCGTACTGGTGATGATGTTGCTCGTCCCACTCGTGCTGGGCATCGCGCAGGTGGGGCTGGTTCTGCACGTGCGCAACACGATTTCGTCCGCCGCCTCTGAGGGCGCTCGCGCTGCGGCACCGCTCGGCGCGTCTCCCGAGGACGGGGCGGCCCGCACCCGGGCCATCATTCGCACCGCGCTGGCGGACCAACACGCGGGCGACGTGTCGGCCTCCTGGACGACCGTCGGTGGAGTGGCGGGTTCGGAGGTGGTGGTTCGCACACGCGTCCCTGCGCTCGGGCTGTTCGGTCCATCGGTCGCATTGACGGTTCGAGGTCACGCCGTACGGGAGGTGGCCCCGTGAAGCGGGGCTCGGATGGCACGGCAACAGTCGAGTTCGTCTGGCTGACGATCTTGCTGCTTGTGCCGTTCGTCTACGTCCTGATCGCGGTGTTCGATACGCAGCGCGCTTCGTTCGGTGTCACAACGGCGAGTCGCGCGGCCGCCCGGGCATTCGTTCAGTCGCCCGATGTCGCGACAGGCGAGCGGCGCGCCCGTATCGCTGCCAACATCGCGCTCGACGATCAAGACCTCCACGCCGCCTCAGTGCACATCTCGTGCCTCCCGGCCCCGTCCGACTGCCTTCAGCCGGGGTCGTCGGTACGTGTTCGTATCAGCACAACTCAGCCGCTGCCGTTGACGCCGAGTGCACTGGGCCCGCAGCTCGGCGGCATCGTGGTCGATAGCGTGCACACCGAGCCGTACGGCAGCTTCCGGGCGGCGTCGTGAACCGCGAGCGTGGTCAGATCACTGTCATGACGATCGGCTTCTTCGTGCTGCTCGGTCTGCTCGCAGTCGTCGTGATCAACTCATCAGCCGCCTTTCTGCAGCGTCAGGAGCTGGACAACCTCGCCGACGGTGCTGCCCTGGCGGCAGCGGACGGTCTGAGCGAGGAAGCGTTCTATCGGCATGGGGCTGACGACTCTGTACGACTGGATCCGGCGAAGGCGCGGCGACTCGTGGCCAGCTATGTCGCCGCATCAGGCGGCGAGGTCGGCGATGTCACTGTGACTGCATCCGAAGATGAGGTGCGCGTTCGGATGGAGCGAACCATCTCGCTCGCCATAGCGCCACCCGGTTGGAGTTCGCAGACCACGATCGTCTCGGAGGCGACCTCGCAACTGCGACTCAACGAGTAGGACTCGCTCGATCTTCCGGCGGCAAGGTGCCGGGAGCCCTAGAGTCGGACTCGGAATGGCGCCGTCGTGTGCGCTGAGATGCTCGGGTTCCGGACCGGAAGTAATGGCGAATGACCGAACTCAATGGCACCGACGAGGCACATGATCTGGGCTTGGGCATCACGATCACCGCTCCGGGAATCGTGGGCACCGTCCATGTGCGTCCCGATCTGCTTCAGGTGGATGTCGACTCGACGCTCGCGCTGACCGAGGACGAGGAGATCAACCGGACCATCGGCCCGATCTTTCCCTCGCGAACCGTTCTGGACGCACACGTGTGGCGGGGAATCGACGGGCTTGCGAGCGACGGGTTGGCAAGCGACGGGTTGGCAAGCGACGAGTTCGCGACACTCACAGCGGTTTCGCCACCCAGCGGTGCAGGCGTGATCATGGTCGCCGATTCGGATCCGGACGGGATCGTCACCTTCCATGCGGCCGATCGGTACAAGGCTGATCGCTCGCTGCTCGCGGATGACTCCGTGGAGGGTGATCGACTCACCTTCACCATCCCGTCGTCGCGGCTGGTCGATCCACCAAAAGACGGCGAACTCACAGACCTGGCGATGCCGGCACAAGTCAAGAAGATCATCACGTTCCTGTTCCACGACGTCGCGGAGATGGCCGTACGCGAGGCAGCCGAGTGGTTGGCAAAGGAATGGGAGGCCAAAAACCGGCCGTACGAGCTCAAGCGGCTGGAAGTCGGTGAACCGGGCAAGTCCACGTGGGCAGAGTTCCCCGTCTCACGTTGGCCAGAGCTGCAGGAAAAGAAGGTTCTCCTCTTGTTCCACGGCATCTTCAGCACCGTCGAGTCCGCCTTCGGCGGCCTGGACGGACTTCTCGAGGGAGAAACGGGCAAGACGCCCTACCAACACCTCGCTGAGAAGTACGACCACATCATTGGCTGGAACCACCCGAGCGTGAGCGTCGATCCGGTTAAGAACGCCATCAGGTTCAACGAACACGTGGGGACCGATGTCGTGCCGACTGTCGACGTTCTGTGCCACAGCCGCGGCGGTCTGGTCGCACGACTGGTCGCCGGTGAAAAGGCCGCCCCGGCGGCATCGGTGACGGCACGCAAGATTGTCTTCGTCGGCACGCCCAACGCCGGCACCGTCCTGGTCGAACCGGAAAACCTCGAACAGCTGATCAACCGTTTTGTGAACCTGCTGCGCTGGATACCGCCTGGGCCGTGGTCCGCAGCGAAGCTCGACGTCGAAGGATTCCTGCATCTTGTGAAGTTCGTTGGAATGAACATCGAGGAGGGCCTTCCCGGGCTGGTCTACATGTCCGACGCGAATATGAAGATCCACAACGAGGACTGCAAGGTCACCGGCAGCCGCCACGCGATCGGCGCGAACTTCAAGCCGACTGATCGCACCAAGCGACTCCTCGACACCGCCGAGGATCGCCTGGTGTTCGCGAACGTCGACAATGACGTCGCTGTGCCCACCGCTCGGGTGAATGTGGGGGAGGAGCCGCCCGTCACGACCGAGCGCGGCGACACCTGGCACGGCACCTACTTCAAGGATCCGCAGGTTCGAGCGCAGCTCCTCGAATGGCTGCAGCCGGCGGTGCTGGCTAAGGAGTGAGAGTCTCGCGGATCGTCGTTGCGTACTGCTCGGCCTCGCCGTCGGCGTACTTGGTGCGGGGCCAGAAGAAGCCGCGGAGGCCGTCACCCTTCGTACGCGGGACGACGTGCACGTGCAGGTGAGCGACGCTTTGCGAGACGACGTTGTTCATCGCGACGAAGGTTCCCTGGGCGCCGAGACCTGAGGTGAGGGCATTGCCGACGCGCTTGGCGGCGTCGAACAGCGGCACCATCAGGTCCTCGGGCAGATCGGCAAGGGTGACGAGGTGCTGGCGGGGGACCAGGAGCACGTGGCCCTTGAACACCGGCCGTACGTCGAGGAAGCCGACAACATGCTCCTCTTCGAGCACCAGATGTGCATCGACCGTGCCGGCGATGATGCCGCAGAACAGGCAGTCATCGCTCATGGGTCGATCACACCACACTGTGTCGCTCGAGGGGGAAGGCATAGGCTGTGGCCATGGCTGCCAAGAAGAACGCGAAGAAGAGTGCACCGGGCAAGAAGGCTGCCCCTGCCCGGAAGGGCGCTGCCAAGCAAGAGGGCGGCGGGTCCGACCTGAAGGCGAAGTTCCGCGAGGCGCTTGAGAAGAAGAACGCCAGCAAGCACGCCTCGGCCGAGGGCGCGGAGCACGACGGCAGCGAGAAGTCGCACGGAGCAACCGGCCCCACCATGGCGCCCGAGTTCCGCCGCAAGAGCATCTGACCTCTCCCTGTAACCTCGACGGGTGGCAACACCTGATTTCGCAGAACAGCTCAAGGCCCTAGACGCGACCCTGACGTCGATCGAGAAGGTCCTCGATCTCGACTCCATACGGACCGAAATCGCGTCCTTGCAGGAAGAGGTCGGCGACCCCGGACTCTGGGACGACCAGGCCAACGCGCAGCGCGTCACGAGCCGCCTCTCCGGACTGCAGGCCGAGGTCGAGCGAGTGACCGGACTGCGCCAGCGCCTCGACGACGTCGAGATCATGCAGGAGATGGCCGCCGAAGAAGGCGACGCCTCCGCTGAGGCTGAGGTCACCAGCGAGCTGATTAAGATCCAGAAGGCCATCGACGCCCTTGAGGTACGCACGCTGCTGTCGGGGGAGTACGACATGCGCGACGCTCTCGTCTCGATCCGCTCCGGCGCTGGCGGTGTGGATGCTGCCGACTTCGCGCTGATGCTGCAGCGCATGTACATCCGCTGGGCAGAGCGCCACGGCTACACCGTCGAGGTCTACGACACCTCGTACGCGGAAGAAGCCGGCCTGAAGTCGACCACGTTCGCGATCAAGGCGCCCTATGCGTACGGCACGCTCTCGGTCGAAGCCGGCACTCACCGCCTCGTACGCATCTCGCCGTTCGACAACCAGGGCCGACGCCAGACGTCGTTCGCTGCCGTCGAGGTCGTGCCGGTGCTCGAGCAGACCGACGAGATCGACATCCCTGAAGAAGAGATCCGCGTCGACGTCTACCGCTCCTCGGGTCCCGGCGGCCAGAGCGTCAACACCACCGACTCCGCCGTACGCCTGACCCACATCCCGACTGGCACGGTCGTCAGCTGTCAGAACGAGAAGAGCCAGCTGCAGAACAAGGCCAGCGCCATGGTGATCCTCAAGGCCAAGCTGCTCGCCCTCAAGAAGGCCGAGGAGCGGGCGCAGCTCGACGAGATGCGCGGCGACGTACAGGCGTCTTGGGGCGATCAGATGCGCAATTACGTCCTCAACCCCTACCAAATGGTCAAGGACCTGCGCACCGAGTACGAGACCGGCAACACGCAGGCGGTGCTCGACGGTGAGATCGACGACTTCATTGAAGCCGGTATCCGCTGGCGCCGGGGCCAAGCGGCTTAGGCAGTGCCAACCTGATGCGTGGCTCCATCTGCTGAGCTCGCCTCGATCGCGCCGAGGATCCGCTGCACCGCAAGGCCGTCAGCGAAAGATGGCGTTGGGTCAACTCCGTCGGCGATGGATTTGAGCAAGTCCACGACCTGGTGCGTGAATCCGTGTTCGTATCCGAGACCGTGCCCGGGCGGCCACCACGCGGATATGTACGGATGGCTCTCCTGCGTGACATTGATGCGGCGAAAGCCGGCGACTGCAGGATCCTCGGTCGCATCGAAGTATTCGAGATAGTTCATGTCCTCGAAGTCGAACGCGAGCGATCCCTTGGTGCCGTTGATTTCGAGGCGAAGCGCATTCCGTCTGCCGGTGGCCATTCGTGTTGCCTCGAATACGCCGAGAGCCCCGTTGTCGAATCCAGCGGTGAAGGCGACGGCATCGTCTACCGTCACCGGCCCACGCTCGCTGCTTTCAGCGCTGACGGGACGGCTGTCGACAAACGTCTTGAGCACGCCACTGACGGAAGTGATCGCAGATCCGGTGACGAACTGCGCCATGTCGAGAACGTGGGCGCCGATGTCTCCGAGAGCCCCTGATCCCGCTTTGGCCTTGTCCATGCGCCAGGTCAGCGGTGTCTCCATGTCGGAGAGCCAGTCCTGCAGATATTGGCCGCGCACGTGTCGGATGGTGCCGATCCGTCCAGCGTTGACCAGCTCGCGTGCAAAGGAGACGGCGGGCGTACGGCGGTAGGTGAACCCGACCATTGCACGCACGCTCTGCTTTGCAGCGTCGGCTGCTGCCGCCGCCATCCGCTCGGCCTCTTCCACCGTGTTGGCCAGAGGCTTCTCGCACAGGACGTGCTTGCCCGCCTCGAGCGCAGCGATCGCGATCTCGGCGTGAGTATCGCCTGGGGTGCAGATGTCGATGAGGTCGATGTCGTCCCGCTCGATCAACTTCCGCCAGTCGGTCTCCACCGATTCCCAACCGAACTTGTCGGCCACGACGTTTGCAGCCTCCCGATCGCGACCACAAATCGCGGTGAGTCGTGGACGAAGTGAAAGATCGAAGAAGGTTGGGGCGGTGCGCCAGGCATGGGAGTGGGCCGCGCCCATGAACGCGTAACCGATCATTCCGACGCCTAGGTGGTTGTGTGCCATCGGGCCATTGTGGGCCATGAGGGTGAGCCTTCCCATCGACGTCCGGTCGAACCGCGAGCCTTCCCAGCCTCGTGGGGGAGTCTGCCTAGACTCGATCGGGTGATTCGATTCGACAAGGTCACCAAGACCTATCCAGGCCAGAAGCGCCCTGCGCTCGACGCCCTCGACCTCGAGATCGAAAAGGGCGAGTTCGTCTTCCTGGTCGGCGCCTCGGGTTCGGGCAAGTCAACGTTCCTTCGCCTGATTCTTCGCGAGACGACACCCACGACGGGCCGTGTGTACGTTGCCGGCAAGGAGATCAACAAGCTCTCGAGCTGGAAGGTCCCCAAGCTGCGCCGCCAGGTCGGCACCGTGTTCCAGGACTTCCGACTGCTGCCCAACAAGACCGTCTCGGAGAACGTCGCGTTCGCGCTTCAGGTCATCGGCAAGTCGCGCGGTGAGATCGCCAAGGTCGTACCCGAGACGCTCGAGATGGTGGGCCTCGAAGGCAAGGGGCACCGTATGCCCGACGAGCTCTCCGGCGGTGAGCAGCAGCGTGTTGCCGTCGCCCGGGCATTCGTCAACCGGCCGATGATCCTGATCGCGGATGAGCCGACTGGAAACCTCGACCCTGCGACCAGCGTCGGCATCATGAAGCTGCTCGACCGCATCAATCGCACCGACACCACTGTCGTGATGGCAACCCACGACTCCACGATCGTCGACCAGATGCGCAAGCGCGTGATCGAGCTTGAGGGTGGGCTCATCGTGCGCGATGAGGCCCGCGGCATCTACGGCTACCAGAACTAGGAGGTGTCATGAGAGCCACACTGAGCGAACTCGGCGCGAGCCTGTCGCGCAACAAGTCCATGACCATCTCATTGGTCGTCACGATGACCGTGTCGCTGCTGCTGGCGGCGCTCGGTCTGTTGATCCAGGGCCAGGCCGACCGTACGGAGAAGTACTTCGGCGATCGCCTCCAGCTGCAGATCAACCTCTGCACCAAGAACTCGCCGAGCTCCAACTGCATCGGCGGCGTCGCCACCGATGACCAGAAGGCTGCCGTGCAGGCTGCGCTGCGCGAGAACCCGCAGGTCAAGACCTTCGACATCCGTTCTCCTGCCGAGAACTACAGCCAAGCGCGCGAGCTCCTCGGCCAGACCGACACCGGCAAGTCTCAGCTCGAGACCCTCGGTCCGGATGCGTTCCCTGAGTCGTACTTCGTGACGCTCAAGGATCCGCAGAAGTTCGACGGCGTGGTCAGTCAGGTCTCGGGCCTGGATGGCGTCGGCAACGTCAACTCGCTCCGCGAGCTGCTCGGACCGCTGTTCGAGATCTTGTCGAAGATGCGCTGGGCTGCGTTGGCGACTTCGCTGCTCCTGATCGTCGCGGCAATTCTGCAGGTGTCTAACACGATCCGAATGACGGCCTATGCTCGCCGACGCGAGATCGGCATCATGCGACTCGTCGGTGCGTCGAGCTGGCACATTCAGCTGCCGTTCATCCTCGAGTCGATGCTGGCTGCGTTGATCTCTGCAGCGTTGGCTGCCGCAGGGCTCGCAGCGTTCATGTATTTCGTCGTCTACGGCTACCTCCGCGACACGCTCGGTGAGATCACGACGTGGGTCAGATGGCAGGAAGCCGGAGTCGTGATGGGCTACACGACGGTGCTTGCATTGCTCCTGGCGCTGGTTCCGACGCTCGTGATGACGCGCAAGTACCTCGACGTCTGAGCATCGCTGTGACGGCCGATGGTTGGACCCGCTGTGGCCGAGGCCACCAGCATGGGGGACGCGTCGGCGCCGCAGGGCTTCTGCTGATCCACACCGACGACGAGGGCATCGCGCGCTACCTGCTTCAGCATCGATCCCGAATGGTGCAGAAGGGATTGACCTGGGGCATTCCTGGTGGCGCGTTGGCCTATGGCGAGACGCCGCTCGAGGGGGCAAGTCGGGAGGCTGCCGAGGAGATGCGTCCGGTGCCAGACCGGCTCGAGCACCGGTTCACGTTCACGGACGACCATGAAGGCTGGGCGTATCACACGGTCGCCATGAGCTCGCCTGAGATGCCGGACACCTCTGGTGGTTGGGAAACCGGAAGCGATGGCTACAGGTGGGTGACTGCCGTCGAGATCGAACAAGAGCTGAAGCTCCATCCGGGCTTCGCGGCGACGTGGCCCGACCTGCTCAAGCTGATGTGGACGTAAGCGGCGTCGTCTAGGTCGGTTGGCGTCACACGCTGATGACGCGCAAATACCTAGACGTATGACCAGAATGGCCTAAAGTCGCTCCTGTCACTTCTTTCACAGAGGTAACACCACGACAGTCTCGTACGCGAGAAACTTCCCCCAGGTCGAGGTCATGATCAGGTCCAGGCGCAGATCCATCACAGCGGCACTGCTCGCTGTCGCGATGATGTTCGCTGTCTCCAGCCCGTCTGTCGCCGATAAGAAGAGTGACCTGCAAGAGCAGCAGGAGGCTGCCAAGGAAGCCGCCAAGGATGCCAAGAAGGCGCTCGACGGCTCGACCAAGGAGTACGCCGCTGCGGTGTCGAAGCTTCGTGGTGCACAGGCCATGCTCGATACTGCCCAGAACCAGCTGGGCAAGACGCGCGGCCAGCTCGCCGTCGCCAAACAACGTGACGCACAAATGCAGGCGAAGCTCCTCGTCAGCGAGGCCAATCTCGACAAGGCCATGGCAAAGCTCAAGCAGGGCAAGCTCGAGCTCGAGGAGTCCGAGGCCATCGTCGAGCAGTTCACGGTCGAGAACCTCATGCAGGGCAGTCGCGGGCTCCGCGCGTTCGGTGATCTGCTCCGCGGTGAAGACCCCGCGGAATTCACCGACCAGATGAACCTCAACGACTCCGTCGGCGATGCCCAGCTCGCGACGATGCAGGGTCTCGCGGCGACCAAGGTGCTGCTCGAGGTCAAGCGTGACGAGGTGGAGAAGCTCCGCGACCTGATCAAGAAGCAGCGAGCCGAGGCAGCGGCCAACCTCAAGCGCATGGCCAAGCTCGAGAAGAAGGCAGAGCAGCAGCGCGACTCGATCTCAGGCCTGGTCGATGCACGCGAGGACGCACGCCACTCGGCCGCTGTGTCCAGGAATGAGGACGAGAAGCGCTATCGCGAAGAAGTGAGGGAGCGCAACCGACTCGAAGCTGAGCTCCAGGCTCTGATCAACAAGGGCGGGTCCAATCCAGGCGGCGATGGTGGCGGAACGCTCAGTCGTCCGGTCAATGGCCCGATCACCTCGCCGTACGGGATGCGCGTTCACCCCATCACTCGCGTCTACAAGCTGCACGACGGCACCGACTTCGGCGCCGGCTGTGGCACCCCGATCAGGGCTGCAGCCAGCGGCACCATCCTCAGCCAGTACTACAACGGCGCCTACGGCAACCGCGTCATCCTCAACAACGGAACCATGCGCGGCGTCAACGTCGTCACGACCTACAACCACCTGAGCCGCTTCGCCAGGAGCTCCGGCTCGCACGTCAGCCGCGGTGAGGTCATCGGGTACGTCGGGTCGACCGGATACTCAACCGGCTGCCACCTGCACTTCATGGTGCTCGCGAACGGCAGAACGACCAACCCCGCCGGTTGGCTCTAGGACCGGCTCACCTCTCGCGTGAGAGCATTGGACCGTGGCTAAAGAGGTTGGGCGCAAGGTTGTTGCGCAGAACAAGAAGGCGCGCCACGACTATCACATCGAGGACACGTTTGAGGCCGGTCTGGTCCTCACCGGAACCGAGGTGAAGTCGTTGCGTGCTGGTCGCGCATCCCTCGTGGACGGATTCGGCGAGATCGAGCGTGGCGAGGCATGGCTGCTGCATGTTCACATCCCCGAATACACGCAGGGAACCTGGACCAACCACGAGACCCGTCGCCGCCGCAAGATGCTGCTCCACCGTACGGAGATCGAGCGCATCGAGCGCCGTACGACCGAGAAGGGCCTGACGATCGTCCCGCTCTCGCTCTACTTCAAGGACGGCCGCGCCAAGGTCGAAATCGCTCTCGCGCGAGGCAAGAAGACGTACGACAAACGCCACGCCATCGCCGAACGCACGGCCACCCGCGAGGCGGAGCGCGACCTCGGTCGCCGCCTCAAGGGCATGCACTAGTGGGTCTGGCCGACGACCAGCTACCAGCGCTGAGCGCCGACCTCGGGATTCCCGGACTGTTCGACGTCCACGCGCACTTCATGCCGCCGGCGATCCTGGCGAAGGTCTGGGCCTACTTCGACTCAGCCGGGCCGCTGCTCGGCCGGACCTGGCCGATCACCTATCGCGGCACCGACGAGGAACGCGTCGAGCAGCTGCGGGCGATGGGAGTCAAGAAGTTCTCCTCGATGTCGTATGCGCACAAGCCGGGCATCGCGGACTACATGAACGACTGGACGCGCGGCTTCGCCGAGCGCACTCCCGACACGCTGTGGTCGGCGACGTTCTATCCCGAGCCCGAGGCGGCGTCGTACGTGCCACAGCTGATCGAGGATGGTGTCGAGCTGTTCAAGGCGCATCTGCAGGTCGGTGACTTCGCGGCGAACGACCCGCTGCTGGAGCACGTATGGGGTGCAGTCGCCGACAGCGGTACGCCGCTCGTCCTGCATGCGGGCTCCGGACCTGCGCCCGGCAATCACACCGGACCTGCCGGGATCGCCGACGTCCTCAGCCGCCATCCGTCGCTGACGGTGATCATTGCCCACATGGGTATGCCGGAGTACTCGGAATTCGTCGACCTGGCCGACCGTTACGACAATGTGCGACTCGACACCACGATGGCCTTCGTCGACTTCTGGGACGGCCCTTCGCCCGAGGAGATCACTCCTCGGCTCGTTGATCTGCAGGACCGGATCCTGTTCGGGACAGACTTCCCCAACATCCCCTATGCGTACGCTCATCAGGTCGAGGCCCTGCAAAGGCTCGACCTGGGCGACGAATGGATGGCTGACGTGCTCTGGAATAACGGGGTCAAGCTCTTCGGTGCACCGTGAGGCTCGACAGCGCGCAGGGCAAGTGGTTGCTCGCAGCGATGATCCTCGGCTCGGGCATGGCATTCCTCGATGGCTCGATCGTCAGCCTTGCGCTGCCGGCGATCGACGATGATCTGGGTGCTGGGGTCGCCGGTCTCCAGTGGACGGTCAACGCCTACACGCTCACACTCGCCGCTTTGATCCTCGTCGGCGGTTCACTGGGTGACCGGCTCGGCCGTCGCAAGGTGTACGTCATCGGCGTCGCCTGGTTCGCCGTCGCCTCGGTGATGTGCGCTGCGGCGCCGACGATCGAGGTGCTGGGGCTGGCTCGCGGCCTACAGGGCGTCGGTGCTGCCCTGCTGACACCGGGCAGCCTCGCGATCATCTCGGCATCATTCGTCGAGGAGGACCGTGGCAAGGCGATCGGCGCCTGGTCCGGTCTCGCGGGCGTCACGACCGCCGTCGGACCGCTGCTCGGTGGCTGGATGGTCGACGCGATCGGTTGGCGTTCGATCTTCTGGCTCAATGTTCCGCTCGCTGCCGCGGTGATCTGGTTGTCCGTCAAGCATGTGCCGGAGACCAAGGGGGAGCAGGGCAAGCTCGACATTACCGGAGCGCTTGTCGCGGCCGGTGCCCTGGCGCTTCTGACGTACGGCCTCGTGGAGAAGTCGTGGCTGTGGGTCATCGGTGGCCTCGCCCTGATGGTCGTGTTTGTCGTGCACCAGAAGGTCACGCCACACGCGCTCGTACCCCTCAGCCTGTTTGCCGACCGCGTGTTCACGGCGGCCAACATTTGCACGTTCGCGATCTATGGAGCGCTGAGCGGCTCGATGTTCCTGTTGGTGCTGCAGCTGCAGTACGTCAGCGGATACAGCCCGCTCGAAGCAGGACTCGCGACGATCTCGATCACGATCCTGATGCTGCTGTTCTCTTCGAAGGCAGGTGAGCTGGGCGCGCGGATCGGCCCGCGCTGGCCCATGACCATCGGGCCGCTCGTCTCGGCCGGCGGTCTGCTGATGCTGCTGGGAGTCGCCGAGAACCCGAACTTCTGGATCGACGTGCTGCCCGGCTCGATCGTGTTCGGTGCGGGCATCACGTTGCTCGTCGCCCCGCTGACGACAGCGGTGTTGGCGGCGGCTCCGATGGATCAGACTGGCATTGCCTCGGGCATCAACAACGCTGTCGCCCGTACGGCCTCGCTCCTCGCCGTTGCGGCGATCCCGCCGATTGCCGGCATTGCGGGTGCGAACTTCGCAGACCCGGAGATCTTCTCGCCGGGCTTCCGCACGGGTATGTGGATCTGCGCCGGAATGCTTGCGGTTGCAGGCGTATGCGCCATGACGCTGATCCGCGGTCAGAAGGTCAGCCCGGAGGCGCTGCAAGCAGATTCGTGAGTCGTGAGGTCTGTCGTCATCAGGAGTATGATGGAGGTGTCGCTTCGGCGGCGTTTGAAAATTCAAGAGGGGCTGATCGGTTTCGACTAGCGTCGTTCGATTCAGGAGAAGCGGGTAGAGGATCCAGGGTTATCTCTTTAACGATCTCTGGAAACCAACAAGTGCCGATTCCAAGCGCACTGACTTCGCCCTCGCTGCTTAAGCGATAGGTGAAGGGTTGGCCTGGGAGTGTTCCCGTCCCAGATCACCAACCTCATTTAGGGGACTTGCTGGCCACACCATGTCGCAGGGTGTGACCGGGACTTTTATGCGACTGAGCCTGTCGGAGACGTGTTCGTCCGAGCTCCGGGGCTGAGAAAAGCGTTAGACGAACTACACCCGTAGAAGCCCTGACTCAGCGCGATAGGACCCGGGTTCGATTCCCGGCAGCTCCACGAAAAATCAGGACCTCGACCCGAATGGGTCGAGGTCCTTTTTCGTGGAGCTGCCGGGAATCGAGTGGGCCCCACCACCGAAGTGCTGCGATCGCGCCGACGACGCCCCGGCAGTGCTGCCACACTGGGGGTCCCCCCACGAGCGCAGCGAGTAGGGGGCGGGATCCCGGCAGCTCCACCATGTTGCACCCAACCGGCTCGCGCGTACCGTCAAGGCATGAGCACTTTTACGGATGACGAGATCACCGCTGCGCTCGAGGACTTGCCCGGGTGGTCAGCCGATGGTGACGCGATCACCAAGACGTACGAGTTCGCTGACTTCCGAGCTGCGCTGGACTTCATGAACCGGGCGGCGGGCCCGATCGAGGAGATGGACCACCACCCGGAGTGGACGAACGTCTACAACCGCGTCGAGGTCAGGCTCAGCAGCCATGACGCCGGGGGAGTGACCAGCCGGGATACCAAGTTGGCGACGGTTCTCGAACGAGTCGCGGACGCGACCTAGAGCGATCCGAGGATGTGCTCGCGCTGGGCGCTGTACTCCTCGTCGCTGACCTTGCCAGCTCGGTGCAGTCGGTCCAGCTCTGCCAGCCGGGCGGGCACATCGCTGGTCGGCTCAGGACTGCCTTGCGCTGCGATCGGCTGGTCCCAGTGGATTTCCATCGCCGTCGGGCTCTCGGGCCCGACCACGAGTGCCGCAAACCCGTCCCCGACCCCGAGCGATCCGAGAGCAGTGAATGGGACAGTGGCCGGCTTGGTGACCTCGTACGACGCCACGCCTGAACCTGGCTCCGGCTCGACGGTGAGCTCAAGCTCCAGTCGCGGCCGCTCGTTGATGAACGTGCCCGTCTCCTTGCTGGACAGGATCCGGATCGTGGCCGGCACCGTCGGCTGCGGGGAGTTCTTGGCGACTGCGCCTACGGCTGAACCGGTGGCGTACAAAAGCCCGCCCAGTACGCCGATGGCGAGCGCGAGGCCACCGATGACGATCGGGAGCCAGCGCCAGTTGCTGTGATCGGGGGAGATACCCAGCTCGAGCAGGCCAACCAGCAGTGACGGCACCCCGAGCGCGAGCCAGAGGAGCGAGCCGAACGCGAACGTTCGCCCGTCGATGGTTGGTTTGCCGGTCGGGTCCTTCAAGGCCTCGAGCTTGCGACCGTGCTGCCGCATGATCGGGCCGAGGACGACCCACAGCACGCCGATCGCTGCGAGTCCGGATTCGGACAGGATGAGGCCGATGGCGGCGGTCACTACCCCGAGGACTGCAAGCTTCACGGGATCAGTCTGGCCTGTTCGCCGGGTTGCGGGCTAGCTAGGCCCAGAGGTCGGAACCGAACTGGAACCAGATGGCTGCGGCAACGCTGACGTACCAGAGCACGATGATCAGCACGGACCAGTTGCTGACGAAGCGGGTGAGACCGGCCCCGGGATGAAGCGAACGCAGAACCCAGGCGGTGACCAGCACGAAGATCGGGATCATCACAGCCCACACGACCATGCAGTACGGGCACAAGGACTCGATCTCGTAGATGCTCTGGTACTGCAGCCAGGTCACGAAGCTGACGCCGAACAGGGTGCCGAGCCACAGCCCGACCTGCACGAATGACGGGAGCTTCACGCCGGCAGCGAGCAGGACGCCGAGGGTGACGACGATCGCGAATCCGGCAACGCCCATCAGGGGGTTGGGAAAGCCGAACACTGAGGCCTGATCGGTGTTGATGACATTGCCGCAGCTGACGAACGGGTTGATGTCGCAGCTCAGTGCATCCTTCGGATTCTCGAGCAGGTTGATCTTCTCAATGATCAAGATCGCGGCCGACAACAGGCCGATCGATCCGGCGAGCACGAGGAAGATTCCCAGCCCGCGGGAGGTCTCGGTTGGCTCGGCGGTGGTGTCCAGAGTCTGCTCGGTCATAGGCCCGATCCTAGGGTCAGCCGGCAAAGAGATGGGTCGTGGTTGCTCGAGTCGCCGATCTCCGGGGTTTCGATACGCCCGCCCCCGCAAGCGGGAGGTACCCCAGTCCCTCGGGCTACTCAACCAGCGAGTTGGTTGCTAGGGTTCGCATACCGAGGGTATGCGAAAGAGGAAATCATGACGGTCCAACACAGTGATGTCATCATCGTCGGCGCTGGGCTGTCCGGCATTGGCGCGGCCTACCGCATCCAGACCGAGTGCCCCGGCAAGACGTACGCGATCCTCGAGTCGAGAGACGCGATCGGCGGCACGTGGGACCTGTTCCGCTACCCGGGCATCCGCTCCGACTCCGACATGTACACGCTGAGCTGGCCCTTCCGCCCGTGGAAGAACCCCAAGTCGATCGCCGACGGCGACGACATCCGTACGTACGTCCGCGAGGCGGCCGCCGAGTACGGCATCGAGGAGCACATCCAGTTCGGCCACCGCGTCACCTCGGCCGCCTGGTCGACGGAGGACGCGCTGTGGACCGTCACCTCGACAGCGAACGGCGAGACCGTCACGCAGACCGCCTCGTTCGTCTACCTCTGCAGCGGCTACTACAGCTACGACAAGGGCTACACGCCTGAGTTCCCCGGCCTCGACTCGTATGAGGGCCAGGTCATCCACCCGCAGTTCTGGCCCGAGGACCTCGACTACGCAGGCAAGGAAGTCGTCGTCATCGGCAGCGGCGCCACTGCTGTCACGCTGGTCCCCTCAATGGCTGATGACGTCAAGCACATCACGATGCTGCAGCGCTCGCCCTCGTACGTGATGTCGCTACCGCAGGAGGACAAGATCGCCGACATCATGCGCAAGGTGCTGCCCGACGGCTTCGCCCACCGAGCGATCCGACGCAAGAACGCGGCGTTCTCGGTCGGGATGTATCAGTTCTGTCAGCGCTTCCCGAAGCAGTCGCGCAAGCTGCTGCTCAGGCTCGCGAAGGGGAAGCTCCCCGAGGGATATGACCTCGATCCGCACTTCACTCCCGTGTACGACCCGTGGGACCAGCGCCTCTGCATCGTGCCCAACGGTGACCTGTTCCGCACGATTCGCCATGGCAAGGCATCGATCGTCACCGACCACATCAAGACCTTCGACGCCAAGGGCATTGAGCTTGAGTCCGGCAAGCGCCTCGACGCCGACATAGTCATCACGGCGACGGGTCTGCAGGTCGTCGCATTCGGCCAGCTCAAACTCAGCGTCGACGGCAAGGACATCGACCCGCACGAGCTGTACGTCTACAAGGGCCTGATGTTCAGCGGACTGCCCAACTTCGCCTGGTGTGTCGGCTACACCAACGCGTCGTGGACGCTGCGGGCCGACCTGTCGTCGCAGTACGTCTGCAAGCTCATCAACCTGCTGGACAAGAAGGGTTACGACTACGGCATGCCCGACCCCAAGGGCGCCGGCGATGCTCCACGCCCGATCCTCGATCTGACGTCGGGCTATGTGCAGCGCGTGGTCAATGAGCTGCCGCAGCAGGGTGTCACGTCACCCTGGACGATTCGCCAGAACTGGTTCCTCGACTCGCGTGACATGAAGCGCACGGATCTCGAGCAGGCCATGGTGTTCGGCAAGGCGAAGGTGGCTGCGGCCTCTGTGGCCAGCTAGCCCTGGCAGCTAGGGCACCAGAAGGTGTTGCGCATACGGGTGGGCGCGTCGCCGAGCTCGCCGCGCAGGATCGTCGTGCCACACCGGCGACACGGTCGGCCCGCCCGACCGAAGACCCACTCGTTCTGACCGTTGCGGGCGATGCCGGTGAAGGTGCGGATCGTGCGCTCTCTATTGGCCTGAATCATCGTCTGGCCCCGTGAGATCACGCGCGCGATGTCCTTCACCTCGGCGACCGGCCGTGTCGGCAACAGGCCGGACAGGAAGCAGATCTCGTTGACGTACTCGTTGCCGAACCCGGCGAGGTTGCGCTGGTTGTGCAGAGCCACGAACACCGGGATCGATGGGTCAGCCGTCACCCGGCGTACGGCTTCATCGAGGTCCCAGTCCGGGCCCAGCAGGTCGGGCCCGAGGTAGGCGAGTGCTTCTGGCTCGGCTTGGCGGTCGAGCACCTCGGTGATGCCGAGAGAGAACCCGACGGCCTGTCGCTCCGACGTCGCGAGGACGGCACGAGCCGTGTGGGCAGGACGGCGCCACCGCTCGTCGAGACCGTAGACGTGCCAAGCGCCCTCCATCTTGAGGTGGGTGTGGATCGAGTGGCGGCCGACCCGGATCACCAGGTGCTTGCCGCGACTCACGGCTTCGTCGACCCGCTGACCGCTGAGGTCGAGCGTCGCGAACTCGGGCACTCGGAAGTCGCTCAGGGTCAGCTCGTGACCGGCCAGCGTCTCGTGCAGCAGACGGGCCGTACGCCAGGCGGTGTCGCCCTCAGGCATCGGCCCACCGGCCGCGGAGGTCAAGCATCGAGCCTCAGACCCTTGGGGATGCGCTCGAAGCCGGCTTCGCGGAGCGCCTCACCCAGAGGGGTGCCCTCGACGGGTGCGCCGTTGGCTGTCTCGACGCTGAGGCGGTGAACACGGCGGTCGCGTACGGTCGCGGCGAGTGACGAGGCCGCCGCCTTGAGCCGCATCGGGTGGTCGTCGAACACCAGGACCTTCTTGCTGCCGCGCTCGAGGTAGAGAACGAGTCGGCCGTCATGCATGACGACGAGGGAGCCGGCCTTGCGGGCGGGCCGGTGCTTGGAGTCGGTTGTGCGCGCCGGCCACGGAAGGGCGGCACCGAACGGATTGGCCGGATCTGTCGCGGCCAAGGTCAGTGCCTCGGCATCGGTGACCGTTTCGTCGTCCATGACATGGGTGCGCATCCGGTCGACGGTCGACGGTGCCGCGAACTGGGCGGCGCCGAGCGTGTCGACGTAGTAGCCACGCAGGCAGGCACCGGTCTGCTCGAGCTCGCGAAGCACCCGGTAGACGCCGGCAAAGCCCCCGGCCGTCCCCTCTGCCATCACGGATCCGCGGGTGACGACGCCATAGCGGCCGAGCAGCGACTGGGTGCGGGCCAGCTGGAGCGCGGTCGTGTCAGTCGGCGCATCCGGCAGCACGAACCATCGGCCACTGACGGTGGGCGGGCCCTGCAGTGCAGCCCGCGGTTGGAGCCGGCGACCGTGGATGCGACCGCGTGGTGCCGGCCGGGTCGTGCGGTGCGCGCCGCCGCGACCGACGAGAGTGCGTAGAGGCGCGAAGGTGTCGTTGCTGACCCGTCCGGACCAGACGAGATCCCACAGCGCGTCGGCGGTCGTTCGGTCGTCGTCGGCGTCCAGGGCGTCGGTCAGCTGGCGGAAGAGGAACGCTCCTCCTCCGCTGAGCGCCTCGATGATCGCCGTGTGCAGCGGTGTGAGGTCCAGAGGAGGCGCGGCTGATGGGAGAGGGAGATCTGGCGGGGAGAGCTGGATCCAGCCATCGTTGCCGGGCAGTGACCCAGCACCAGACCAGACGACCTCACCCGCCGAGGTGAGCTCGTCGAGCATCGCCGGGACGTAGTCACGTACGCGGGCCGGCAGCACCAACGACTCCCACGCCGACGCAGGCAGCGCGAGACCTGCGAGCTGGTCGATGGCCGACAGCACACCTTCGACACCCCGCACTGACGAGCCGACCCCCTGCCACGACGGCAGGAAACGGGCAAATGTCGCTGGGTCAACGGGCTCCACTTGCTGTCGTGCAGCAGCCAGGGAGCGGGATCGTATGCGGCGGAGGACACCCGGCTCGATCCATTCGGTTCCGGTGGCCTGTGGTCTGAACTCACCTTCGGTCAGGCGGCCGTCGCGGGCGAGGCGACGCAGAACCTGGAGTGCGATCGCGGTTCCGAGGCCGAACCGCGAAGCGACCTCGTCGGTGGTGAACGGGCCGTGGGTGCGGGCATGGCGGGAGATCAGGTCGGTCAGTGGATCGGCGACGGGCTGCAGGAGGGCTTCAGAAATGCCGAGCGGGAGGGAGACGCCAAGCGCGTCACGCAGGCGCCCAGCGTCCTCGACGACAGCCCATCGCTCCTCGCCTGCGATCACCACGGCCACCGCACGTCGGTTGTCTCGCAGCTCGACGAGCCACGACTCGGCGTGTGTCTCGACGTCGGGCGCGAGCCGCTCGGCGACCTCGGCGATCGAGAGTGGACCCAGCATGCGCAGCAGGTCGGCGACGCCTTCGACATCCTTGGCGCGGCGGTCGTCGGTGAGACGTTGCACCTCGCGCTCAGTGCGCTCGATGACCTCGGGGTCGAGGAGTTCGCGCAGCTCTGCCCGGCCGAGCAGCTCGGCGAGCAGGGTCGGGTCGAGCGTCAGTGCCGAAGCCCGGCGTTCGGCAAGGGGCGTGTCACCTTCGTAGAGGAAGGCGGCGACGTAGCCGAACAGCAACGTCTGCGCGAACGGCGATGCCTTGTCGGTCGTGACCTCGACGATCGAGATCTCCCGGGAGTCGATGCGACGTATGAGACCGGTCAGGGCCGGAAGGTCGTAGACGTCCTGCAGGCACTCACGAGCGGTCTCGAGCAGGATCGGGAACTCGGGATAGCTGCGCGCGACGTCGAGCAGCTGCGCCGAGCGTTGCCGTTGCTGCCACAGAGGTGCGCGGGATCCGGGGTTGCGGCGGGGGAGGAGCAACGCCCGCGCGGCACACTCACGGAACCGCGACGCGAACAACGCCGAGCCGCCGACCTCCTCGGTGACGATCTTGTCGAGCTCATCGGCATCGAACACGAACAGCTCGCCACCCGGCGGCTCGACCTCGGTGTCGGGTATTCGGGCGACGATGCCGTCATCGCTGGCCACGACGGACCCGTCGATGCCGTAGCGCTCGATGATGCGCGCTGCGACGGCCAGCGCCCAAGGGGCATGAACGCGGCGGCCGTAGGGGGAGTGCAGGACGACTCTCCAGTCACCGAGCTCGTCGCGGAACCGTTCGACGACCAGATTGCGATCTGACGAGATCTGCCCGGTTGCCTGGCGCTGGTCATGCAGGTAGGCGACGAGATTGTCCGCCGCCTGCTTGCCCAGACCCACGGCAGCGGCGCGGTCCGCGACCTTTGCGGGGGTGAGAGTGGAGATCTCACGGACGAATTCGCCGATGGCTTCACCGAGCTCGTAGGGCCGTCCGACGCTGTCGCCCTTCCAGAATGGGAGGCGTGCAGGTTGCCCGAATGCCGGAGTGACGACGACCCGGTCGTGGGTGATCTCCTGGATGCGCCAGCTCGTCGCTCCCAGGGCGAACACATCGTTGATGCGCGACTCGTAGACCATCTCCTCGTCGAGCTCACCGACCTTGCGTGAGCCGACCTCTTCAGTGCCGGCAGCGAGGGTCACGGAGAACATTCCGCGGTCAGGGATCGTGCCGCCGCTCGTGACAGCGAGTCGCTGGGCACCGGGTCGACCCGTGATCGTCCCGGCCTCGCGGTCCCAGATGATGCGCGGGCGAAGCTCGGCGAACTCGTCGGTCGGATAGCGCCCCGACAGCAGGTCGAGGGTGGCGTCGTATGCGGTACGCGGCAGCGTCGTGAAGGGAGCGCTGCGGCGTACGGCGTCAAACCACTCCTCGACGTCGAGTGTGTCGAGGGCGGTTGCAGCAACGGTCTGCTGGGCCAGGATGTCGAGCGGGTTGGACGGTATGTCGAGGCGCTCGATCAGCCCGTCCGACATGCGTGCCGTGGTGACGGCTGACGCGAGCAGGTCGTGACGCGACGTCGGGTAGACGATGCCGCGGGAGATCTCGCCGACCTGGTGTCCCGCGCGTCCAACCCGCTGCAATCCGCTGGCGACCGACGGTGGCGTTGCCACCTGGATGACGAGGTCGACGGCACCCATGTCGATGCCGAGCTCGAGACTGGAGGTCGCCACGACGCAGCGCAGCTGGCCACCCTTGAGGTCGTCCTCGATGAGGGCGCGCTGCTCCTTGCTGACTGATCCGTGGTGAGCGCGAGCCAGCACCGGCTCGGCGCCCGACGTCTGCGCACTGCCACCCATCAGCTGCGCAGGAGGTCGCTTGGAGTCGGAGCTTGCTGCGACGCCCAGCAGCGAAGCGTATGTCTCGTTGAGCCGCGCCGTCAGTCGCTCGGCGAGACCGCGGGAGTTGACGAAGACGATCGTCGACTGATGCTGCAGCACGCGTTCGACGATCGAGTGCTCGACATGGGGCCAGATGCTGCCGCGCGGTGCGTCAGGATCATCGACCGCCGAAGGCGACGCGGGCAGCTGGGTCATGTCGTCGACCGGCACCGTCACCTGGAGCTCGAGCGTCTTGGTCGACTCGGGAGCCACGATTCTTACGGGAGCAGCACCTCCGAGGAATCGGGCGACCTCTTCATGTGGCCGCACGGTCGCACTCAGTCCGATGCGTTGTGCCGGGCTGTCGAGGAGGTCGTCGAGGCGTTCGAGCGACACCGCGAGATGGGCGCCGCGCTTGGTGCCGGCAACCGCGTGGATCTCATCGACGATGACCGTGTCGACACTGCGCAGAGTCTCGCGAGCCGCCGACGTGAGCATGAGGAACAGCGACTCGGGAGTGGTGATGAGAATGTCCGGGGGGTGTGTCACGAGGGCTCGACGGTCCTTGGTCGAGGTGTCACCGGAACGCAGGCCGACCGACACCTCACGGAACTCGTCCCCGCGACGCGCAGCGGCATGCGTGATGCCGACCAGCGGCGACCTGAGGTTGCGCTCGACATCGACGGCCAGTGCCTTGAGCGGCGAGATGTAGAGGACGCGCGTACCGGTCGAGTCGCCGGGCTTCATGAGGTCGTCGATTGCCGTGAGGAACGCGGCGAGGGTCTTGCCTGAGCCGGTGGGAGCGACGACCAGGACATGCTCATCGCCGGCAATGCCGTCCCAAGCGCCCACCTGGGCAGGGGTCGGCTCAGCGAACGAGCTGTCGAACCACTCCCGCGTTGCGGGAGCGAACGACGCTGGTGTGCCTGGCATCTGGCCATTCTTCCAGCCATATCCGACATTTGAATCTCGTAGCGCGGGCTGACCTGCGTCGTTAGGGTAGACACGACTCGGCGCGGCCGAGACTTACACCAGGGGATGGTGAAGTGACTACACCGCAGACCAGGACCAAACAGCTTGCCGGACTGACAGGCATAGCATTGGCCGCCGTCATCGGCATCGGCTCCGTTGCCGGTTCAAGTTCCGCAGGAGCCGACCTCACTCCCAAGGCATACAAGGCGCTCGTCCAAGCGGGACTGAGCAATGTGAAGGTCGACTTCGACGGGCGTGAGGCCAAGCTCAGCAACGGCACTCCCGAGGAGCTCGCCGAGGCCGAGAAGATCGTTGAAGGCGTCACGGGAGTCCGCTGGGCCAAGATCGACTCCAATCCCAGTACGACTCTGCCCGCACCTCCTACCCTCTCCCTGACGCGCGATGCCGACGGGGTCAACCTGTCGGGCGTTGTCCCCAATGCCGCGATCGCCCAGCAGCTCAAGGACGCGGCCCTCACGATCGGCGCCGCCACCGTCAGTGGCAACCTGAAGGTCGACCCGAACGTCGGCACTGCCGACTGGCTCACCACGCTTCCCAAGCTGATCCCCGATCTTGAAGGCGTCAACGGCCTCACGCTCGCTGTCGACGGCGACTCGATCGCCCTCGGCGGCAGCCTCACCTCCCAAGAAGGCGTGGACGCGGTGACTGCGCTTGTCGAGCCGGCGGTTCCGGGACTCATACTCGACAACACGCTGAAGGTCGACTCTGACTCGATGAGCCCGGAGCAGGCGGCGTATGTCGACACGGCCAATGTCTACTTCGCTCGAGGGTCTTCGACCTTGGACGACAAGAGCAAGGCGGTACTCCTCACCCTGGCTGACGTGCTCCTTCGTGTGCCTGGTCTCGAGCTCGAGATCGCCGGCCATGCAGGTCCATCCGACCCGGTCCGCGGCAGGGCCCTGAGCGACGCACGCGTTGCAGCAGTCAAGGCCTTCCTCGTGGCGTCCAACGTCGATGCCGACCGACTTTCAACCAAGAGCTACGGATCCGATCCGGAGACCGACGGCGACACATATGCGGAGCTGTACCGTCGCGTCGACTTCAGCGTGAAGGGAAACTGAGCATGTCGGGTTACACCATTGGAGAGATCATCGTCTGGCTACTCCTTGCCGCGATCCTCGGTTTTGTCCTCGGATGGCTGCTTCGCCAGCAGAAGTACCAGCGGGCGCGCGCTGCCGCAGGACGTACGACGGCGGCGCCGGCCAAGGCCGTAGCCCTGAGCGGCGGAGTTGAATCGGCAGGACCCGTGAACGCCCGCAAGGGTGGCCGGGCCCCGACCGCGGAGTACACGATCAAGGGCAACAGGGACTCGATGTACTTCCACACGCCGGGCAGCCCGTCGTACGACCAGACGATCGCCGAGGTTTGGTTCAAGTCGGAGGCCGAAGCTCGTGCCGCCGGGTTCACCCCTCCCGGTAGGGGCGGCGGTGACACGAAGGCTCCCGCGAAGGTTGCTGACACGAAGGCTGCCGCCACTGCGGCCCCGGCGAAGACTGCTGCGAAGAAGGCCCCGGCCAAGAAGGCTGCCGCGAAGAAG
>JBBSJW010000011.1:0-51815 GCA_038256885.1 Propionibacteriales bacterium | reverse complement strand
TCCAAATAGAGGGCGACCAAATGTGCGTTGCAGGCGAGCCGTTGTGCCTTGGCTGCGGAGATGGTGGTTCCTGAGGTGTTGGTCGCAACGCCTTGACCGGTTCGGAGGTCGTCAATGTTGACCATGACGGCCACGGTTGCGACGAGTCCACCAGCTTTGGGGAGCGCTTCGGTGGGGAGATGATTGATGAGCTCGACGAACGCCAGACCCATCCGCTGGGCGCGCGGCAGTGCGTTGAAGTCATCGACACCGTGACGGGTCTCATTCAACGACGCGCGGCGTGGGGCGATGATCCCTTCGATCGCGGCCCGCAGCACATCTGAATCAGCATCTGAGCCATCGAAGATCGTCCTGGTCATCCCGTTGCCTCGGCGACGCATCGTGAACCGGGTCGCCTCCATGGCGCGGCGTTCTTCGGCCTGGAGCTTCTTGCCGAGGATCTCGTCGGCGCCGTCGGGATCGATGACCTCCATGACGTGGTTGGCCAACCTCTTGAGGTCATCGAGGTTGTGGTCAGCGGCCAGCTTGATCAGATGCGCCTCAGCGTCCGCGCGTTCGGTCTTGCCCACCCATTCGGGCAGGGAGTCGATGGCCTTCATGATCACGCCAGCCTGATCAGTGGTCACCTCACCAGCCATCCACGCCTTGCCGGTCAGCTCGGTGGTCACCCGTGACAGTCCAACGAGTTTGGCGGCTTCACCCTTGGAGATGCCGGTCAGGTCAGCCAACCACGCTGTGGTCGAGGTGGCGCCGTCATCCTTCGCCAGTCCCATGTCCGCAGCGGCACCTGCAACACGTGACAGGGCGGCATCCATGGTGGTGCGGGCCTTCTGCATGGCAACCGCAACCTCACGTACTTCCGATCCGGTCAGGGTCCATGCCTCGAGCTCGGCAAGGTCATCAGTCAACGATGACAGCTGCGCGATCAGCATCTCGACCCCCCGGTCACGTGGTAGAACGTATGTTCGATTCTATCCCGAATGAAGGTCGTAAATCAAGAGGCATTCCACACATATGTCACTGAAATGAGAGCAACAATCCGCTGTGAGCGAGCCGTCAATCTCATGGAGTTTCGATACGCTCGTCCCTCGCTACTCAACCACCGAGATGGCGAGCTCGGAAGCCTAAACGGCCTCGCTACTCAACCACCGAGATGGCGAGCTCGGAAGCCTAAACGGCCTCGCTACTCAACCACCGAGATGAGTGAGACTAAGCGGAGGCGCGGGTGTGGATTTGCTCGATGGCGGCTGCCGTGTGCGGTCCGACGCCAATCTTCTGAGCCTCGAGCAGCTCATGGAACTCGTCGACATCTCGACGCAAACCGGCGGGTGCTTGCAACTCCACGGCGCCAAACGAGCGATGACGCTCGGCCGATCCGACCCCGTAGCCAGCGCGCAACAGCGAAGGTCGCTGGCTCGCCAGGATCGTGGTGCCATCGCCGTTGGCGTCCGCCACGAATGCCAGTGGATACGCAATGGCATCTCTGAGCAGGCGGCCCAGCTCGATGGAAGTCAGCGAAGGAAGGTCGGCTGGGATCACAGCGATGGCTTCATCCGGATGATGCTCATCCGCCCAGGCGACGCCCTCGCGGACTGCGACACCCAGCGGGTCCTGACCAGCATTCGCCGGCTCATCGATGACGACGGCTCCGGCGCTCCGGGCGTGCTCGCTCACCTCATTGCCGCTGGTCACCACAACGACACTCCCCACCTCGGGGCAGCTCAGCACAGCATCGAGCGCATCCATCGCGAACGCCATTGCGAGAGACCGTCGAGCGCTCGAGTCGGTATGCAGCCGCGACTTGGCTCCGTCCCACGGCTTGATCGGCATGATCACCGTGAACATGTCAGGCCCCGACCGGAACCACGGCGACTCGGCCATACGTCGTGGTGCGCTGCACTGCCGGGCGACCCGCCAGGGCTGCCATGTGCTCGAGCTCCTCGATCGACTTGCGTGATCCGTTGGTGCTGCCGGCCATGCGGCTGATGGTCTCTTCCATCAGCGTGCCGCCGAGATCGTTGACACCGCCTTGGAGCACTTGCGTGCACGTCTCGGGACCGAGCTTGACCCACGAGCACTGAATGTTGTCGATCAGTCCGTGCAACATGATTCGCGACATCGCGTGCACTGCGCGGTTGTCGCGCACTGAAGGTCCCGGACGAGCAACGCCAGCGAGGTAGATCGGCGATGACTGGTGCACGAAAGGCAGCGGCACGAACTCGGTGAACCCGCCGGTCTCGCGCTGCAGGTTGGCAAGAGTACGAAGGTGGTTGACCCAGTGGCCCGGGTGGTCGCCGTGGCCGTACATCATCGTCGACGTCGTCGGCAGTCCCACTTCGTGCGCCGTACGGATCACGTCGATCCACTCCGACGTCGGCAGCTTGCCCTTGGTCAGGATCCAGCGGACGTCGTCGTCGAGGATCTCGGCCGCGGTACCCGGCAGTGAGTCGACCCCGGACTCCTTGGCCTTGATCAGGAAGTCGCGAACCGAGAGGCCGGTCCGGCTGACACCGTTCATGACCTCCATCGGGCTGAACGCGTGGACATGCAGGCTGGGCTCGCGTCGCTTCACCTCGGCGGCAATGTCGAAGTACGCCGTGCCCGGCAGATCAGGGTGGATCCCGCCCTGCATGCAGACTTCGGTAGCGCCGAGCGCGACGGCCTCGGTTGCGCGATTGCCGATCTCGTCGAGCGAGAGGGTGTAGGCGTCGGCATCCGTACGGCGTTGGGCGAAGGCGCAGAAGCGGCAGCCGGTGTAGCAAACGTTGGTGAAGTTGATGTTGCGGTTGACGATGTAGGTGATCTCGTCGCCCACTGCCTGCTTGCGCAAGTCGTCCGCGTACGCGGCCAGCTCGTCTAGACGTGATCCTTCGGCCGTCATCAGGACCAGCGCATCGGCGTCCGACAGCCCGGCTGGATCCCGTTCGGCCGCGCGCATCGCGTTGCTGAACCCGCCGATGCCGACCAGTGCGGCACCTTCGCGGCTCGCCTGACCGTCGCGGAGCACCGACCAGTCGCCGTAGACGTCTTCAAAGTCGCTGCGGCGGTCGGTCGTACGACCGACGGTGTCTACCTCGGTATGGAGCTCGGTGCGTCCCTGGGACAGCCAGCCAGTGGGCGTCCAGCCGCCGTCGGGCTCCTGCCACGGCAGGCCCTCGGCGCGCGCGTCTGGATTGGCCAACCCATCGGAGCCGACCAGCGCGTCGACGTGCGGGAGCAAGCGAGGGTCCAGCCACGGCTCAGACAGGAACTGCGGGTGAGCCGTCAGACGCTCGGTCAGTGTGAAGCCCTGCTCGGCGCACAGCTCGGTCAGCGCAGTCAGCTCGGGCCACGGGCGTTCGGGGTTGACGTGGTCGGGCGTCAGCGGGCTGATCCCGCCGAAGTCGTCGACGCCGGCATCCAGCAGCGAGCGGCAGTCCTCGAGGTCGACCAGGTTGGGCGGCGCCTGCACGCGCATCGACGGACCCATCAGGATGCGGGTCGTCGCGATGGCCGCGAGGTACTCCTCGACCTGCAGGTCCGGCGTACCGCGCATCGCGGTGTCGTCCTTGGAGACAAAGTTCTGGATGATGACTTCCTGGACCGAGCCGTACGTACGCGCGATCCGGCGGAGCTCGAAGATGCTCTCGACCCGATCCTCGAGCGTCTCGCCGATGCCGATCAGCAGTCCGGTCGTAAACGGGATGTTGAGGCGGCCGGCGTCCTCGAGCACGCGGATGCGTATGGCCGGGTCCTTGTCGGGGCTGGCGTAGTGCGCCTGGCCCTTCTCCTCGAACAGTCGGCGGCTGGTCGTCTCGAGCATCATGCCCATCGACGGAGCGACCGGCTTGAGCCGAGACATCTCCTTCCAGCTCATGACGCCGGGGTTGAGGTGCGGCAGCAGTCCAGTCTCCTCGAGCACTCGGATCGACATGGCGCGTACGTATTCGAGCGTGCTGTCGTAGCCGGCCGCTTCGAGCCATTCCTTGGCATCGTCCCAGCGGTCCTCAGGTCGGTCGCCAAGCGTGAACAACGCTTCCTTGCAGCCCATCGCCGCGCCCTTGCGCGCGATGTCGAGCACCTCGTCGGGCGACAGGAACGGCGCCGGCAGCCGGTTGGGGGTCGTCGCGAACGTGCAGTAGTGGCACCGATCGCGGCACAACCGGGTCAGCGGGATGAAGACCTTCTTGCTGTACGTCACGACGCCCGGACGGCCAACAGTCTCGAGGCCGGCGTCGCGTACGCGGACCGCCGCGGCCATCAGCTCGCCCAGCAGCTCACCGCGCGCGCTGAGCAATCCAGCGGCTTCGTTCGCATCGATCGACTTGCCCGCGACAGCACGCCGTACGGCGCGGGTGATCTCACGTTCGTTAGGCACACCGTCGGTGGGTGACGCGGTCATGACTCAATCATCACTGGTGTCGTGAAATCTCAGCGGTGCAGGTTCGGCAAGACGTCCTTGCCGAAAACATCGATCCACTCGCGCTGGTTGCGTCCGACGTTGTGGAGGTAGACGGTGTCGATGCCCTCGTCGAGGAACTTCTGGATCTCGGCACGATGTGCGTCGGGATCTTCGGAGATCAGCATCCGGCCTTCGAAGTCCTCAGGCCGGACCATCTTGGCCATCTCCTGGAGGTCGTAGGGCGAGCGGATGTCGCCCTTGGGGAACTTCATGCCGCCGTTGGGCCACTCAGTCATGGCGTTCTCAAGCGCCTCTTCGTACGTCGGTGCCCACGACAGGTGCAGCTGCAGGACTTTCGGCATGGTGTCCGGATCCTTGTCGGCTTCACGAGCACCATCGGCGAACTTGCCGAGCAGTCCAGCGACCTTCTCGGTCGTGGCGCCTGGGGTGATGATGCCGTCGACTTCCTTGCCGGCCCGCTTGGCCGTGATCGGTCCCGCGGTCGCAACATAGATCGGCGGCGGATCGTCGAGCGTCCAGAGCCGGGTCTTCTCGAGCGTGAAGAACTCACCCTTGTGCTTGACGTCCTTGCCGGTGAACAGCTTCTTGATGATCGTGATGGCCTCCCACATACGACTGAGCCGTTCGGGTGCCTCGGGCCAGTAGCCGCCCACGATGTGCTCGTTGAGCGCCTCACCCGATCCGAGTCCGAGCCAGTGGCGGCCGGGGTACATCGCGGCCAGCGTTGCCGAAGCCTGGGCAACCATCGCGGGATGCGTCTTGAATGAAGGGCAGATGACGCCGGGTCCGATGTCTCCGCGCGTACGCTCACCGGCTGCCGTCAGCACATTCCAGATGTACGGTGCGTGTCCCTGGGCCGGGACCCACGGCTGGAAGTGGTCGGCGGCCATGACGCCGTTGAACCCGCCGTTCTCGGCATAGGCGCACAGATCGACGAGCTCCGTGGGATGGAACTGCTCGCTCATCGCTGCGTAGCCGACGTGCACCGGTGCCATGAAATCTCCCTGATCGTCGCCAAGAATAGAACGTGTTGCAGTTTCCATCATCGCCTATTGCGGTCCTCCGTGGCCGCTCAGGCCCGTTTCAACATTCGCAGCACCTCGCGCTCCAGCGTCCGACTGATGGTCGAACCGGGCGCGGCATGGCTGTGACCTGCCTTGACGGTCACGCCGTCACGGAACAGGTCGACGACCCGGGGATCGACATATGAGGTGCGCGCGATCGTCGGTGTATTGCCGAGATGCTCAGACACCGTCTCCATGGCCCGGGTGACGGCCCGTTTGCGCGCAGTAGGGGTGTCAGCCTTGGCGCGGGCCAGTGAGAGGGCGGCGATCGCCGTGCCGCGCCACGTACGGAAGTCCTTCGCGGAGTAGTCCTCGCCGAGCAGCTCCTTGATGTAGCTGTTGACGTCGTCGGCGACGATCTCCTTCCACCGTCCGGCGTCCTTGTACGCCAGCAGGCGGTCCCCACCTCCGCGGCGATGCCTGAGAGCCCGGAGCACCTCGGCGACACGCTCATCGCGGACCGTGACCTCGACCTCCTGGCCGGACTTGGCGGCATACGCGAAAGACACCGCCTTGCCGTCGACGTGCACGTGCTGCTTCTCCAGTGTCGTGAGTCCGTAGCTCCCGTTCTCCTCGGCATAGCGGTCCGAGCCGATGCGGAACATGCCGAGGTCGAGCAGGCTGAACGTGGTGGCGACGACTCGTTCGAGGCTCAGCTCATCACCGCCCAGGTCGCGACGCGACTCCGTCCGGTGCTTCAGCAATGCGGCCGCGAAGCCCTCCATCTTTTCGAACTTCTCGAGGTCGCGTCGGATGCGCCATTCCGGGTGATAGAGGTATTGCCGCCGCCCGGCCACGTCGGTGCCGACCGCCTGGAGGTGGCCGTTCTCGACAGGGCAGATCCAGACCTCGATCCACGCCGGAGGGATGACCAGCTTCTTGCAGCGCTCGACGTCGATCTCTTCGAGCGGTACGCGGTCCTGGTCGAGATAGCGAAAGCCTTTGCCGTGCTTGATACGTGCCCAGCCCGGCGAGCTCGCGGACGTACGGCGTAGGCGGACCATACCGCAACGCTACGGTCACTCGGAGGTTTGCGCACTGCTCGACAGCTGCTCAAGCCAAATCGCTCCCGACCTGAGCACGCGTCGATCGCTCCCCTGAGGCTCGCGTACCGCAGGGACCTAGGTCCCAGGGTCAGGGGACGGGAGCCAGTGTTGGTCAGGGCGCCGCAGGCGAAGACTGAAAGTGCGAAACGCACCCAGGAGGAGCTCATGAACACTCAGATCAAACCCGTCGTTGTCGGGGTTGACGACAAACAGCCGACCGCCCTCCGCTTCGCCTTGGGCGAAGCCAGCCGCAAGGGGACCGGCCTGCGGGTCGTCCACTCGGCGGAGGTTTCGGCGGAGTCCCGCGGCCTCGGCATTGAGATCGTCGAGAAGATTCGTGAAGCCGGCCAGAACGTGCTCGATGACGCGCGCGATTTCATCAATCAGGAGGTGGCCAGCGTAGGCGTGGAGTACGTCCTCGTGAGTTCAGCCCCGGGCGTGGCCCTTGAAGCCGAGGCTCACAAGGCGTGCACCGTCGTGGTCGGTACAGACGACGTCAGCCTGCACGATCGCATCTTCGGCGGCGCAGTCGCCACGCGTCTGGCCCAGCACGCAGTGTGCCCGGTCGTGGTCGTTCCCGAACATTTGCAGCCGAGACCGCTCACCGGAGGCGTGGTGATCGCACTCGATGGCGATTCACCGGCGAAGGGTCCGCTCACCTTCGGCTTCGAGCAGGCCCAGGAGCGGGGCAATGTGCTGCATGTGCTCCACGCGATTTCGGCAGGGACCCCCAAAGAAGACGCTGAAGCGATCCGGGAGTTGATCGGTGACACTCTGGGCGACTGGGCAGACTTCTACCCCAGCGTCAGGGTCTTGCTGAACTTCCCCGCCGATGCCGCAGACGAGGCCTGCGTCCGGGCCACGGATCATTCTGAGCTCGTCGTGCTTGGCCGACCGTGCCATCATTCCCTGCCGTTCACACTGGGGCGTTCCGTCGCGGCAAAGGTTCTCCGACACGCTCACTGCCCAGTAGCAGTGGTTCCTGAGGGCTACCGCGGCGATTGACTCAGGTTGGTCGCTCGTCGTGGTGCCGGTGGTCCCGGAGGTACGCCGACATCGCGTCGGGTGTCGCTTAAGGGGAGCGCAGGAACCTGGATGTGACCACGTCCAGGAGGTCGGCCACGGCGATCAGCAGAACACGGCCAGCGTGTTGCACCTCGACGTGGGGTGACTGGGTCGCCACAGTTCCGAGTCGCTCAGCCACTCCAAGAGTCGCCGGAAGGGCCGAATCGTTGTTCTTCTCGCGGAAGTAGTACGTCTCGGCGAAGTCACCGAGGTCGATGCGCGCGCTGACGATCAACTTCGCACTCTCCGCAGGAGTGAAAGTCCCGTCTGACGTGGACTGAAGTCCTGACGTGCCGCTGATCCGGGACGAAGTGTGCACGGCGCCCCACCGGGGGTGTGCGTGAACCAGCAGGCAGGTCGAACACCGCGGTGAAGACACGCGGACCGGGTATTCTCGGGAACAATCAGTTCAGACTCCGAGGACGACGGTCGACAAATCGATGCGTGTGAAGCCGACTACCCCCGGGCTCACGTTCGTTGTCGTCTGGACGCTGGCGAATCTCGTTCACCATGCGAACGGGACACGCGGGCCTCTCGACCTCATATCGATCCTCAACGTGCTCGCGGCGCTGTGGGTCCTGGCTGCGCCGCGGTCGGCCGGACGCTTGTGCCTTCTTGCCGCAACCCAAGTCTTGGATGCTGTCTGGCATCTCCCCTTCTCACCCGATCACCAGATCTTGGCGGCGTTCGTCAACATCCTCATCCTCATCCGTTGGATGCGGGCGAGGCCATCAGACAGTGCTGATGTGGTCATGGCGGTCGCTGGCGGCGCCAGGGTCGTCCTGCTGATCGCCTACGTGGCGGCGGCGCTGTCGAAGTACAACGAGTCGTTCCTCGACCCCGCTCGCTCGTGTGCGACCTGGATTGCCACGACGGCATCGGGCGGTCTGATCGATCGTGGTGACGGCGCAGCGGCTGGTTTCCTGATCCTGACACTGGTGGCTGAAACCTCGATCCCACTGCTCCTGCTACTTCCCAAGACTCGGCGCTGGGGCGTCGTTTTCGGCATCGGCTTCCATCTTCTGGTCTGCCTCAGCCCAGCGGTCGGAGTCGCTGATTTCAGCGTGACCTTGTGGGCGCTCTTCTTGTTGTTCGCGCATCCTGACGACGTCCGCGACGCTGGTGATGGTGTGCGGTCAACGCTGCGCCGCAGCGCGATCGTGCGGGATCTGAGTCGGGTCCCTTCGCCCATCCTGGTGGGCGTGACGACGACTCTGTTCGTGCTTGGCGACAGAACTGAAGGCGGCTCAGTTCTCCTCATCCTGCTCAGCTGGATCGCGACTGTCGTCACCGGAGTTGCTCTGCTCGTGTCCTTGATCCGGGCCACCCTGAGGAACCGGAGCACGACGATCAGGTTGAGCCGCCTACCTGCCGTCAGCGTCGTCGTCTGCCTGGCGATGCTTGCGGTCGTCGCCTCGCCCTATCTCGGCTTCGGTACGTCGTCGCGTCTCACGATGTTCTCCGGTCTTCGAACCGAAGGTCCCGGCACCAATCACCTCTTCCTTCCGTCAGTGCATGTGATCGACTCGCAGAATCGCTGGTGGATCGTCGAAGAAGTCGAGACCCTGCGTCCTCGAGAGGGCCGAACCACCAACGCGTCCCCTGTCACGGCCCGCGCAGGCATCCCGGAGGTCGAGATCCGCCGGCTCCTCTCCGATCGAGACCTCGGCGGTACGTTCGTTTCCCGAAGTGGGCAGAAGGTCACCATCAAGCCCGGCGTCGACCACCCGATGCGCGGAGGCAACCCTTGGTTGGAAGAACGCACGCAGCACTACCGCCCGTTCGTGGTGACCGGGGTATCAGACCCGTCGTTCTGCTCCAACTGACTGGACGGATCCAGCCGGCGAAAGGCTAGAGCCCTGAGAACAGGTTCATGATGTTCAGGATTGCGGGCCCGAGGACGACGACGAAGAGAGCAGGCAGGATGCAGAAGATCAGGGGCAGAAGGATCTTCACGGGCAGCTTCTGTGCCTGCTCTTCGGCGCGTTGCCGTCTCACCACGCGCATCTGACCGGACTGCGCGCGCAGGACGTCGCCGATGGAGATGCCAAGTTCCGTCGATTGAACGATCGAGGAGATGAAGGTGCGTAGCTCGGGGATGTCGGTACGGTCGGCGGCCGCGCGTAGCGCGTCTACGCGGGAGCTGCCGAACTGCATTTCCTGGATCACGCGAGCGAACTCGAATGCGGCGGGACCATCCATGGTCTGTGCGACTCGCCCGAGCGCAGAGTCAAATCCGAGCCCGGCTTCCACGCACACGGTGAGCATGTCGATGGCGTCGGGCAGGTCCTTGCGCATGTCGACCTGGCGCCGCTCGCCAAGGTTGCGAATCCAGATGTCGGGCAGGTAGAAGCCAGCGGCTGCTCCGGCGACAGGAACGAGCACGGCGGTGACAGGTCCGTATTGCAACCCCATGTAGAGGCCCACCAGAATGCCAGCCGTCAATCCGATGCCTTTGAAGGCCAGGACCCGCTCAGGAAGCCAACCTGCCGGGTTTCCGGCGATGTCTAGCCGACGTTGCAGGCGCCGCGTGTAGTCGGCTGGTGTGAGTCGGCGCGCGACAAAGGCGAATCGCTCATACAGCGGCGGGATCTCTTGGGCGCCAAGCGAGCTCTTGGCCGGTGAGGGCGCGGGAGCGGTCGATGTCGCCGGGGAAGCGTTGTCCGCGGGCACTGGCGCCGCCACGAGGTAGACCGCCAGGGCAATGGCGAGGCCGATGGCCGCGGAACCTATCAGCAGAATCGTCATGGGTTCACACCTCGATCTTCACGAGCTTGCTGAGCCAGAAGACTCCGAACGCGAGAAGCACCGCACCGATCGCGAACATGATCCAGCCGACCAGCGACTCCGTCATGGGTTCGAAGTATCCCGGCCGAAAGACGAACAGGAATCCTGCGACGAGGAACGGCAGGGCACTCAGGATCCACGCCGAGAAGCGGCCTTCTGCCGAAAGGACCCGAACGGTCCCTCGAAGCTCGGCGCGTTCGCGCATCGTCGAAACCGTCGTTCCCATGATTTCAGCGAGATTGCCACCCACTTCGCGGGAGATGCGCACTCCGATGACGACCCACGCCAGGTCCATGCAGTTCATCCGCTTGGCGACTCCGTCGAGCGCATCCTCAAGAGTGGCGCCGAGGCGGGCTTCGGTGAGCGCACGGCTGAGCTCGCTCGCCGTCGGTTCGGTGCCCTCGCGGACCACGGTTCCCAATGCCTGAGGCAACGAGAACCCGGCGCGCAGTGAGCCGGCGATGAGTTGCAGGGTGTCGGGAATCTGCTCAAGAAACTTGGCTTCGCGCCGGGAACGTCGGATCTTGAGGAAGAGACGGCAGCCGAGCCATCCGAGCAGCCCGCCGATCGGAATGGCAAGGATGGAGCTGAGACGCACCCCGAGGAGCGCTGCTGCGGTGATGACGACACACACCTGCAGCACGGCCCATTCTTCGGGCCGCATGCGCAGGCCGGCGCCCTCGAGGTCCGTGACAACCTTCTGACGTGATCCAGCGGACCGGAGCCGGCGATCCATGAGCGTGAGAGCGTGTCGACTGACGGCCGAGCCAGACGAGGTGCCACGGGTCGGATCAGCGTTTTGCTCTCGCTGTGCGACCGTCGCCGCTCCAACCCGATACCGACTGGCCTCGGCGAGGCGAGTGGCGGAGGTGAACCGATCGCGAGCCCTCTCCGGAATCGCCAGAAGTCCGACGAACACGAACAACAAGACGCCGAAGATTGTGGCGAGCAGCGCGGGCAACCAGAACTTCGACAGAGCTGATGCCGTCGAGTCCGTGCTTGAGGGGGAGCTCTTCGCCAAAGCGGCGAACGTCACCGGAGCCTCTGCCTGCCATGACTCAACCCCGGTGCCGCCGCTGACCACGAGGGTCGAGGTCTTGCCAGCCAGCTCCTCGGGGACGGCAACCTCCACCCGAAGGCGAGGGGCGAAGGTGGCGGCTGCAGATCGGAAGGCGTCGGCAAGCTTCTCGGCATTGTCGGCGGCCAGCACTCGCCCTTTTGAAGCCCGGGAAAGACGTTCGAGTGCTGTCTTGTCGCCCGGGACTCCGAATGCCACCACGTCAGCCTGCACTGAGCTCCGCTGAAGGGCAGCCGCTGCTTCTTCCAGGGACGAAGCGCTGTTCGTATCCGAGCCGTCGCTCAGGATGAGCAGTCGTTGCTCGTCGGCGCCGGAGACCTTCTGCGCTTCCGCCACGGCAGAGCGCACGGCGTCGTAGAGAGCGGTGTCGCCTTCAGGAGTGACGTCATTGAGCGCATCGGGAGCCAGGTCATGGTTCGTCGATGCCACGACGTCCACCTTCACCGTTTCGGAAAACGTGATCAGCCCCAGCTCCACATCGTCAGGAATGGCCTTGGCGTAGTCAGACGCTGCCCGGCGCGCAGCCGTGATACCCGCGCCTGCCATCGAGCCACTCACGTCGACCACCAGATAGGCAGTACGCCGACCGGTCGTGGCGTCGGTCGGAGGAGACTCTGCATCGACAGAGGTGCTGAGTGTTCGTCCGTCGGCCGTGACGACGATCGACTCCGGGGCCGTGACTTCTGCACCAGGCGGGCCGCTCACGGTGAGCGACACGGTGCCGTCGGCGACATCTACAGCGCTGACCTTCCAGGGGTCGGCAGCACTCGCGGGGTTCATTGACATCATCCCCGAGAGCAGGGCCGCCATGCAGGCAGTCAGCACGATCCGCATGGTTGGTCAGACCTGGCCGTCGAACAGCTCGGGCGAGGGGTAGATCCCCTGGTCCTGAAGCTTGTCGAGAAAGGCGGGCCGGATCCCGGTCGACTTGAGCGAGCCCAAGTAACGCCCGTGTTCATCGACGCCAGCGTGGAAGTCGAAGAGGAAAATGTCCTGAAGGGTGACGACTTCCCCTTCCATGTGCGTGACCTCGGTGATGTGGGTGATGCGACGTGACCCGTCGCGTAGACGCGATTGGTGAACGATGAGATCGAGTGCTGAGGCCACCTGCTCGCGGATGGCCCGGGTGGGCAGCTCGACCCCGGCCATGAGCACCATGGTCTCGATCCTCGACAGGGCATCGCGAGGGGAGTTGGCATGCAGCGTTGTCAGCGAACCGTCGTGCCCGGTGTTCATGGCCTGCAGCATGTCGAGGGCCGCTCCGTCACGAACCTCGCCGACGATGATGCGGTCGGGGCGCATGCGCAGCGCGTTGCGTACCAAGTCGCGGGCGGTGACCTCGCCGCGCCCCTCGATGTTGCTGGGCCGCGTCTCCATGCGAGCCACATGATCCTGAAAGAGCTGGAGCTCGGCCGCATCCTCGATCGTGACGATCCGTTCATCGCTCGACAAGAACGACGACACGACGTTGAGCGTCGTGGTCTTGCCGGAGCCGGTGCCGCCACTGATGAGGATGTTCAAGCGGCCCTGGACACAGGCTTCGAGGAGCACAGCGACATCTTCTGAGATCGTGCCGAAATTGATGAGGTCTTGGACCCCGAACGGGTCGGCGGCGAACTTTCGGATGGTGAGCATCGAGCCGTCGAGAGCGATCGGGGCGATGACCGCGTTGACACGGCTGCCGTCGGTCAACCGCGCGTCAACCATCGGGCTCGACTCGTCGATGCGACGGCCAACCCGCCCGACGATCTTGTCGAGAGTGCGGCGCAGGTGCCTCTCGTCGGCAAAGGTGACATTGGTGTCGTGGATTTGACCGGACCTCTCCACGAACACGCGGTCCGGGCCGACCACCATGATCTCGGTGACCTCAGGATCTTGGAGCAGCGGTTCGAGTGGGCCATAACCGAGGATCTCGTCGGAGATCTCCTTCTGGATCTGCTGTCGTTCTGCGGTGGTGAGCATCGTGTCTTGGGCCGAGATGACCTGTCCGAGCGTCTGCCGCACCCGGGAATCGAGTTCTGCCTCGTCCATCTTCGCGTCATACAGGCTGGGGCCCAGGAGCTCCAGAAGCGCGTCATGGACGCGGCGCTTGATCTCGAGGAACGGATCGGCCGGTGCGCGGCGGCGACCAGCGGTCGCCGGTGTGTTCACGCGAGACTGGAAGGTGCGAGGCGCAGCCGGAACTGTTGGTTCGGCTGGTGTGGAATCAGGCGCCTTGGGGCCGGGGGAATTCTCGTCCGGTCGCTTGGAGCGGGCAGAGAGTCGATCTGCGAGGTTCATTTCTTCCTCTTTCGTAGTCTGGACCGCTTTTGACGGGGATCCGCACCGTCGCTGGGCGGTGGTGGCACCCAGCCCGTGACGAGCTCGTGGAGCTTCATGCTGAACGGATGGTCGGGATCTTCCAGCACCAGTGGCCGCCCCTGGAGAATGGAGCGAGGCACATCGCCGGTGTCGGGGAGGGTGGCAGCGAGCGGGATCCCGATCACCGAGGTCAAGTCAGTGGCACTGGCACCGGATGCGGCCGCCTTGCGCCCGGGCTCCCGGTTGATGATCAAGCTGCGTTCAGCCTTTGTGGCGATCAGATCCAGCAGGTCGTTCTGCTGTCGAAGTGCCTTGGCGTTCAGGAAGTCAGGTGTGGCCACCAACAGGATCCTGTCGGCGGCCCGCAGGGCGGCCGACACTTGCACTGTTTGGTGCGCGCTCGTGTCGACGACGACGTAGTCGTACGTCTCGGCCAGGGCAGGCAGGAGGTCAGCGGTCAGGTCCTGGGGGAGCGCCAGCGCAGAGCGGGGATCGACGGGCGCAAGGATGCAGTCAAAACCGGGCAGGAACTCGGTCTTCAGCAGATCCAGCGGATCTTCGGTGTCCTCAGGAATGTCGGCCTCGACGGCGTCGACGAGCGTGCGCACGGGATCGAGCTTCAGCGACAGGGCGACGTCCCCGAACTCGAGGTCGAGGTCGACGAGGCATACCCGTTGGCCGTGGTGATGCAGTGCCGCTGCGACGTTCGCGGCAAGCGTCGTGCGTCCGACCCCGCCCTTGACCGCCGCGATCACCACGATCTTTCCGGCCTCCTGATCCACAGGTGATGCTTCCTGAGGGGGATCGCCATCGGTCGACATCGCGCTCACTTGCGGAAAAGTGGAGTCGTTCCGAAGTCACCGAGATTGATGCGGCCGCCGCCGTCCTCCTTGGTCACCGATGAGCTGGTGAGTAGCGTCAGGTAGAGAGTGCTTTCGGCGAGTTCCTGGGCGAGCACGATGCGTTCGGCGTCCGCCTGATCGACCGCCAAGGTGACGAGCACGGTGTCGTCCGCGTTCTGGGAGCTACCGAGTCCGCCGGACTCGTCGTCGCTGGTCCCGGAGACATTGCTGGGAGGCGCCTGGTTCACGGCGATCACAGAAACTCGTGGAACCACGAGCTTCGAGGCCATGATGTCGTCGCCGGCGACGGACCTGTCTCCGGGAGGCAAATTCTCAACCTTGAAGCCGACGTAGACGGCAACCTCGGACCCATTTCGGACGAAACCTGCCACCTCGGCGTTGGCCGGTACCGCGATCGTGATCGCCTGCTTTCGTGCCGGGATGGCCAGCTTTCCGGTGACTGGTGCCTTCGCGCCGAACATGGCTCGGACGATGACCTGGCCCGGCTTGATCTCGGCAGTCGCGACCTCACCATCAGGAACGTCAGCCTCCAAGTCGCGCAGTGCGGTCGACGGAGTGGCGCGGGCGGGAAGCTTCTCCTCGCTCACGAACCCGCCTTCGACCACCTCGCTCCACGAGGTGCCCAACGGGATGTCCTTCTCGACAATGAGGACGGAGGTGGCCTCGATGCCATCGACTGCCCGTCGATCGGCGGACTTCGCATAGGCGAACACGGCGACCGTCCCGATGATGGCGAGCACGACGGCGAGAGCGGTCAGTCCGAGACGTCTGTTCATGTGTCACTTTCAGGTTGGTGTTCCGAGAGGATGGGTTCAGCCAGCAAGGGATGCGCTGGTGAGTCCGAGATTGTTTCCGCCACCGCCGGACAGCTGTCCGCCCGTGACCAAGGCTTCGGTGAAGTAGCCGGAGATGCAGATGTCAGAGGCACTCGGGGTGAAACCCTGGGGCGGCTTGCCGCAGTAGGTCCACTTGGCCTGCGGCGGGAATTTGTTGGTCGAGTCCGCGGCGGCGACACGCGAGTCGCGTGTCTTGTCACCGCCTCCAAAGTTTCCGACGTTCCACCCCGTCACGACGAACGCGGCGAATCCATCCAGGGTGTAGGTCATGTTCGAGCCGCTTCCGCTGGCGCTGGAGTAGACCGGCAGGTAGATGGGGGTCGCGTTGGTGCGCGACTGCTCGAACAGGTTCTTGCACGATTTCACCGGGTTGTTTCCGGAATCGCCCGAGTACGTGGACCCGTTTATCGTTGCCTTGCAGGGGTCGTTCGAGCCTGCCAGCCAACCAAACTGGCCGGGCGCGTTGGCGCCATTGCCCGAACCGCCGCAACCGCCAGCGGTGTCGGTTCCGTGGGTGAACAAGACGGTCTCTGACCCGGCGATGGATGCCGTTCCCTTGGGAGTTTGTGGATCCTGAATTTTCGCATCCACGTAGATGTTTGAGTCCGGAACTGCTGGTTTGGTTCGGTAGTTGGGGTCGGCGCGGCGGGCCTCGATCGTGTCGACGAAGCTGGGCGGATCGTTGTTTGAATAGGAGTTGTCGGTCTGCTGTTGGGCAAACTTCGTGCCGCCATCCGTGTTCAACAGCCATTCGCATTTTGAAATGGTGACGGCGGCACAGTCTTCACATGAAGCCGGGGCGTCGAGGATGGCCTGCGCACAGGCACCGACTTCTTGTGTGCCGGAGGTCAGGTTCTCCATCGAACCCCCTACCGGCGACACGAGCACATCGACGTAGGGCGCCGCATGGGGTGGTGGGCACACCTGCCCGTTCTCGACTCCACCAGCGCACCCGGCCAGGCCGGGTGCGGTTCCGCACACGAACATGGTCTGTCCAGCAAGCTGTCCGTTGGACACGCTGTTGGCATACTGATTGGCCGCTGCCGGGTCGCAGCTACCGTCAGCGCAGGTTTCTGCCACCGCGATCACGGCAGCATCCGCCGCGTTCTGGTCCATGCCGCGCGCGACGTACCATCCGCCGACATCGACGACGATGTAACCAATGCCCAGGAGGACGGTGGGGAGGAGGATCGCGATCATCAGCGCTGTTGCGCCGCGTTCGTTTCGAGGCCGGTCTTGCCGGGAGACTATCCGCCGCATGGTGTCGTCGACCTTCCTTGGATGGTGGCCAAGCCGGGAACTGGCAGGACCGGCGCGATGCTGACGGTCGCCGAGGCCGAGGCGGGCGCGCCACTGAAACAAGCAGACGAGTTGACGGCTGCAACGCCCGCACCGAACCCTGCCGGCCTGTTTGCGTTGAACCTCACTTGACCGGCGTTGTTGCACGTGCCAGCCGAGGCGCCTGCCTGCGTGCTGCAGATGGCCGCGGTACGGGCGGCTTCACGGGCCAGCTGGGACGCGGTGATCTGCATGTTCAGGATGAACCCGAAGGCGATGAGCCCATAGAGCAGCGGACCCAGCACGAAGGTGAAGAGCAGCGCGAACTCCACGGCTTGGGCGCCGTGGTCGTCTCGTCTGCGTCGGCTGGTCTGCATGGTGGTCATGTGTGGGCCTGACAAGGTCAGGGAATCAAGCCGTCTACGGTGTTGGCCAGGGCGTTGAAGAAGTCGTTCAGTGCCGTACCGAAGGCGGTCACGCCGATGACGATCGCCAAGGCGATGAAGCCGACCAGTAGGCCGTATTCGGTGGCGGTTGCGCCGCGTTCATCCTTCGGTGTCGGGGTGGTGAGGTCGAGCTCGGTGTGTGCCACGTGAACCTCCAGAAATGGACGCTTCACTCGCTTGGCGTCTGGGAGTGGTGAATCATTTTAGCGCGTGAATGGGATGGCGATGCCAGAAAGAAAGGTTCCCGAAGAGAGGGTGAAGGGTGGTGATCTTCACCCTCTCCTCGGGAGAGAACCATGAGAACGAGGAGACTCGCACTCAGCCGGAAGGATCAGGTCCAACCGTCAACCGTGTTGGCAATGGCGTTGAAGAAGTCGTTCAGTGCATTGCCGAAGGCGGTGACGCCGACGATGATGGCCAGCGCGATGAAGGCGACCAGCAGGCCGTATTCGGTGGCGGTTGCGCCACGCTCGTCCTTCTTCGGCGGGCTGGTCAGCGCGATGTAGAACTCAAGAAACTTGCTCATGATGAACTCCTAGGGTAAACACTCTGCTCCGAGATTCGTACCGGGGTGGGAGTGAAATAGTGACTGCACACTGCATCTACGTGAGATAACTCGGTGATACGAAGATGGTTACGGGCACGAACGCACCAGCCCAAAGTTGGTTCGTTGTGACCATGGGAGGTAGTCCAACGGAATCGAGCTCTGCTGACGCTCCAGAATTGGTGCCCTCGACAGGAATCGAACCTGTGACCTACCGCTTAGGAGGCGGTCGCTCTATCCAACTGAGCTACGAGGGCGCTGGGTCAGGTTATCGAGTACTTGCGATTTCATCGAACCCCGGCTGCGGGTGGACAATGGAGGCATGACACTGGTGCCCACATGGTGAAGGCGATCGAATCGTGGCTCACTGACATGGACGGTGTGCTCGTCCACGAGGAGAAGGCCATCCCCGGCGCGCCGGAGTTCATCGAGCGGCTGAAGCAGAGTGGACGTAAGTTCCTCGTGCTGACCAACAACTCGATCTTCACCCCGCGTGATCTGTGCGCCCGACTGCGTCGCGCTGGCATCGACGTCCCCGAAGAGGCGATCTGGACCTCCGCGCTGGCGACGGCGAAGTTCCTCAGCGAGCAGCGCCCCGAGGGCACCGCGTACGTGATCGGCGAGGCTGGAATGACGACAGCGCTTCACAACGTCGGCTACGTCATGACGAGCCAGGATCCCGAGTATGTTGTGCTCGGCGAGACGCGTACCTACTCGTTCGAGGCGATCACCCGGGCAATCCAACTCATCGAGAATGGCGCGCGCTTCATCGCGACCAACCCCGATGCGACTGGCCCTTCCCCACAGGGTTCGCTTCCTGCGACCGGATCTGTGGCGGCTCTCATCACCAAGGCAACCGGCGTCGATCCGTACTTCGTCGGCAAGCCCAACCCGTTGATGATGCGCAGCGCACTCAACCAGATCGAGGCGCATTCCGAGACGACCGTAATGATTGGCGACCGGATGGACACCGACGTGCTGTCCGGACTCGAGGCGGGACTCCGCACGATCCTGGTTCTCACCGGGTCAACCGCGGCCGGGGCGGTCGAACGGTTCCCGTTCAGGCCGACTCATGTCTTTGACTCGATTGCCGACGTCACCCCGCTCATCGAGGGCTGAGAAGCGCAGCGGATGCTGCCCATCGCGGGCATTGTTATCATTCCGTAACCATTCGGGCAGGTGGCACCACCGCTGGTCCGGAGGCACCAACCACTCAAAGGAGTGACTTGAAGGTCTTCCTCACGGGTGCAAGCGGAGTGATGGGCCGATCGTCCATCAACGCGTTGCACCAAGCGGGACACACTGTCATCGGTCTTGCCCGCACAGCCGAATCAGCTGCCCAGCTCTCAGCTGCCGGCGCCGAAACCTGTCTCGGTGACGTCTACGACGGCGATTCCCTCGTGGCTGGAATGCGTGGATGCGACGCCGTGGCCAATCTGGCCACGAAGGTCCCGGTCGGCATCGCCGCGCTACGGCCAGGCTCACTCAAAGAGGTCGAACGCATCCGCGTCGTCGGCTCCAAGGTCGTCGCGATCGCGGCGCGCGAGGCTGGCGTCGAACGCATCGTCCAGCAGAGCCTCAGCTTCATCTACGCGGACAACGGCGACGAATGGATCGACGAGCACAGCCCGATCGACCTCACCGGCGCCACCGAACCTGTTGTGGTCGCTGAGCACCGCATGGCCCGATTCGCCGAGAAGGGCGGTACGTCCGTCAGCCTGCGCTTCGGCCTTGTCACCGGCGACGACCGCAACACCGCCTGGATGTTCCGCCGTGCTCGTGCCGGCAAGGCGATCGGCATGGGAGCAAGGACTTCCTGGATGCATGTCATCCATCCCGCTGACGTCGGCTCGGCGGTCGTACACGCTTTGTCCGCTCCCGGCGGCATCTACAACGTGGGTGCGGAGCCGGTTCAGCGAGGCGACTACGTCGACACGATCGCGCAGGCCGGGGGCCAGGAGCAGGGCCACTTCCTGCCGAAATGGGTCGAGCGCCTCGGATCCGACAAGCTCGAGATCCTCACCCGGTCGCAGCGCATCAGCTCACAGCTGTTCAGCGACCGTACGGGCTGGCACCCGACCTATTCCAAGCTGACTCCGGATTGGTTCGATGCCTTCGCCCGAGTCTGAGCCTGAGCTCACCGAGGAAGAAATAGCGCGTCGTCACCGTGCCGCCGAGCTGCTCGGCGATGTCTTGCCGGAGACGGCTGCCGACGACACGGACGAAGGCTGGGGCGAGCATTCCGTCCCAACCTCCGACGAGGAATACCTCAGGGACGTCCCGCCCCACCACGGTTGAGCGAATCCCGGATCTCGCGCAGCAGCGCAATGTCTTCGGGTACGTCCTCCGGCTCGGGCTCTACGCCGCGCTTGCGCAGCTCCTGGAGCTTTTGCATGGGCACCACGATCGCGAAGTAGATCACAGTCATTGTCACGACGAAGACGATCAGTGCGTTGATGATGCCGCCAATGTTGACGAACGTCGCACCACTGTCGGTGATCTTGAAGCCGAAGCCCTCCTTGTTGTCACCACCAACGGCCGCGACGATCGGGTTGACGAAGTTTGCGCCGAACGAAGCGACGAGGGTCGTGAACGCAACGCCGATGGCGATCCCGACGGCGAGGTCGATGACGTTGCCGCGCATGAGGAAATTCTTGAATTCTTTGATCATGGTCCGACCCTAGCCAGCGCTCATGACGACTGAATCACGGCGAACCGTGACTCGAGTCCCGCCGAGGCCAGGTCGAGGGCGACCTTCTCGGTCGTGACAATTCCGAGTGTCAGGGCATCACGCTCGTCGACCGATGGAATCGTCACAACCTCGACGTCCCGCGCCACGACCTCGGCCTTGGACTCACCATGCGGATCGACAGCTATGACGTCGATGCGGTCGCCAACCTGCACGCCTGTCAGGCCTTCGGAATCAGGTATCGAAACGCTGGTGAGCACAGCTCCATCGCCATACGCATCGAGCGCATCGGGCTGGAGCACGCGATAGTCCGTGAACGGCTCACCGGCTCGCATCGGTCCGGCAACGCGTCGACCGATCGCGCTCGAGGTGGTCAGCGCGTGGTCCGGTGCTGCGTTGAGCGTCGCAACGCGTAGGTCTGACTTCTCGACGACGCGACCGCTCACGAGGTCGTGACGGGCAACGACGACACCAACGCCGTCGGGTGCCTGGCGCAGGGCGCTCAGTCCGGCAAGCACCGCGAGACCAGCGCAGGTCGAAGCGATCAGACGGTGGTGGAGGAAGACGAATCGGCGGATGTAGTCCATCGCCGGACTCTAGGAAGATCGTGGCGGTCTTGCAGCCGACGATCCACAGCCGCCGAGTGGAACCTAGGCGGCTGAGTCGGAGCCAGACTTCTTGGCGGGAGCAGTCGTGGTCGTGGTCGTCGACGAGTCACTGGACGACTTCGCTGCGGGCTTGTCAGACGACGTCGACGCGGTGGACGTCGAGCTCGACTTCGACTTGCTGTCATTGACGTAGAAGCCCGAGCCCTTGAACACAACGCCGACAGCGTTGAAGACCTTGCGCAGGCGACCGCCGCATGCGGGGCATTCGGTCAGCGCATCGTCGGTGAAGCTCTGCTGGATCTCCAGCGGCTCACCGCAATCGGTGCACTGATATTGGTACGTGGGCACGGCCTGCTCCTGAGTCTGGACTGCGTACCAAGGGTACAGTTGCCGCATCGTGACCACGTCCTTGGAGCGCAGTCTTGGAGGCTCTGTCTTGGAGCACAGTCTTGGAGCGCCGCGTTGACTGAGTGGCTCCTACTGGCCCTGTCCTTGTTGCTCGTCCTGAGCTGTGGTGTGTTCGGCGCTGCCGAGTACTCGCTCGTCACGGTCGACCGGGCAACGATCGAGCGCGCGGCCGAGGCCGGCGACAAGAGATCCAAGGGCACGCTCGCCGCGCTACGTACGCTCTCGACCCAGCTCAGCGGCGCGCAGCTCGGCATCACGATCACGAACCTCGCCATCGGCTTCCTGGCCGAGCCCGCGCTCGGCAAGCTGCTGCACGACCCGCTCGAAGCGCTGGGTCTCACAGGTGGCGCGTTGCGCGGCATCTCGTACGCCGTGGCGTTGACCCTCAGCACCATCGTCACGATGTTGTTGGGTGAGCTGGTGCCCAAGAAGTTGGCCATCGCCATCCCGCAACAGGTTGCCGCTCGTACGCAGTGGTTCCAGCGGGCCTTCACCCGCGCGATGTTGTGGCCGATCCGTGGACTCAACAAGGTCGCGAACGGGATCCTTCGATCTGTGGGTGTCGAGCCGCAAGAGGAGCTGCGCTCCGCCCGCTCGCCGCTCGAGCTGCGGTCCCTCGTGCTCCGCTCGGCGCAGCAGGGCGCCATCGACGACGAGACTGCCGATCTTGTCGCCCGCAGCATCGCCTTCGGTGACCGGACCGCCGCCGACGTACGTACGCCGCGGGTGCGGGTGCACTTCCTGGAGGGCAAGGACTCGGCACTCGATGTCATCGAGGCGGCTCGACAGACCGGCCACTCACGGTTCCCCGTGATCGGCCGCAGTCCTGACGACATCCTCGGCATCGTGCACGTCAAGCAGGCTGTCAGCGTTGAGCCGGATCGTCGCCGCAACGTACGCGTTGCCGACCTGGCCGACCCCGCCACGACGGTTCCCGACAGCATCGAGCTCGATCCGCTGCTGACACTGCTGCGCGAGCAGGGCATGCAGATGGCTGTCGTCGTCGACGAATACGGCGGCACCGACGGTGTCGTCACTCTGGAGGACCTGGTCGAGGAGATCGTCGGTGACATCGCCGACGAGCACGACCGCTTGTCATCGCGTAGCCGTCACCGCCGGGATGGCACCTGGTCGCTGTCCGGCCTTCTGCGGCCCGACGAGGTCGCCGAGCAGACTGACATCGCGCTTCCGGAGGGTGAGGACTACGAGACCATCGCCGGGCTCATCCATGTCGAGCTCGGACGTATCGCCCAACGCGGCGACGAGGTCGTGCTTCATCTGGAACGTCGTGGAGACGAGGACGAGGAGTCCGAACAGCTCAGGGTCACGCTCAGGGTCGACCGTATGGAGGGTCGTCGCATCGACCGGGTGTCGCTGACGGCTGAGTCCGAGGTGGAGCTGTCATGAGCCCCGGACTCGCGATCGCGCTCACTGTGGTGCTGCTGGCTCTCAACGCGTTGTTCGTCGGCGCGGAGTTCGCCTTGATCTCCGCCCGGCGTACGCGGCTCGAACCACGGGTCCAGGCCGGCTCCGCCGCTGCACGGATGGCGCTGCGAGCCATCGAGAGCCTGACGTTGGTGATTGCGGCGGCCCAGCTCGGCATCACGATCTGCTCGCTGGGCCTCGGCGCCGTTGGCGAGCCGGCGATTGCACACCTGCTCGAGCCAGCCTTCGAGGGCCTCCGCGTGCCGCACGGTCTCGTTCATCCGATCTCTTTCGTCATCGCCATGACGATCGTCGTGTTCCTGCACGTGGTGCTCGGCGAGATGGTGCCCAAGAACCTCGCGCTCGTCGGGCCCGAGCGGGCGGCGCTCGTCCTCGGACCGTTCATGCTGGCCGTCGTGGCGATCCTGAAGCCGTTCGTCGTCATCCTCAACGGTGCTGCCGACTTGATCATCCGGGCGCTGCGGGTCGAGTCCAAGAGCGAGGTCGCCTCGACCTTCTCCCATGACGAAGTCGCCGGGCTGGTGGACGAGTCACGTCGCGAAGGGCTGCTCGACGCCCATGAGTATGGGCTAGTTTCCGGAGCACTCGGGTTCTCGCAGGGGACGATCGACCAAGTGCTGCTGCCACGAGACGGCCTCGTCACGATCAAGCCGAGCGCCACGCCGGTCGACGTCGAGAAGGCGTGCGCTGAGACGGGCTTCTCCCGGTTCCCCGTGTCGGACGCCGAGGGTGACGTCACCGGCTACCTGCACATCAAGGATGTCCTCGAGACGGACGAGGCATCACGGCTCGAACCGATCGCCGACAAGTGGGTGCGTCCGCTCGCCACTGTCGTCGCCGGATCGGGCTTGTACGAGGCCCTCCGGACGATGCAGTCGCGCGGCTCTCACATGGCTCGCGTTGCAGACGAAACCGGCAACGTGCTCGGTGTGATCATGCTCGAGGACGTGCTCGAGGAGCTCGTCGGCGAGATCCGGAGCAGCGCTGACCAAGTCCAGCGCAACTAGATCTCGAGGCTTTCTGGGCTGACCGCCCGGGCGCTCGACGTGATCGAAGCGACACCGCGGCAAGGCACAATGGCCCGGTGCGCCGCTTCCTGATCGTCCTGGCCGTTCTCCTCTCCGCAGTTCTGATCGCCGGTTCGGTGTTCGCGTTCGTCACGGTCCGCAAGTCGTTCCCCGACACCTCGGGCGAGGTCCGGGTCAACGCCCTGCGCAGCGAGGTGACGGTTCAGCGCGACGACAAGGGCATACCGCAGATCTACGCCGACAACTCCGAGGACCTGTTCCTTGCGCAGGGCTACGTGCATGCGCAGGACCGCTTCTTCGAGATGGACTTCCGCCGCCACGTCACGTCCGGTCGCCTGGCCGAGCTCGTCGGTGACGGCGCTCTCGACACGGACAAGTACGTACGCACGCTCGGCTGGCGACGTGTTGCCGAGAAGGAAGTCGAGCTCCTCGACCCCGAGACCAAGACGCTCGTCGAGGCGTACAGCCGCGGGGTCAATTCCTACATCAATGACAAATCGGGCTCGGAGCTGTCACTCGAATACGCGATTCTCGGGATCACCGGGCCGGACTACCGGCCGGCCGTCTGGACTCCGGCTGACTCGTTGGCGTGGGTCAAGGCGATGGCCTGGGACCTGCGCAGCAACATGAGCGATGAGATCACTCGTGCGCTGTCGACCAAGGACCTCACAACGCGACGGGTCGAGGAGCTCTACCCCGACTACCCCAAGGACCACGACACGATCGTCGGCGACGACGCCAATGTGTACGGCGGCACCTTCAAGCAGGACGGTTGTGTCGACCTGGTCGAACTGCCGAGCCTGACCCCGGTGCCCGACTGCCCATCTCCAGGCCTCGCTCGTACGGCAGTCGCCTCGCTGAAGTCGGCCCAGGACGGTGCTGACGCCCTGCCCGCCCTGTTGGGCATCGGCGACGGCATCGGCTCCAACTCATGGGTCGTCGATGGCGACCGCTCGGTGACCGGCAAGCCGATCCTCGCGAATGACCCGCACCTCGCGCCGTCGATGCCCGGGATTTGGTACCAGGTCGGCCTGCACTGTCGCACGGTCAGCGAGGAGTGCCCGTACGACGTTGCCGGCTTCTCCTTCTCGGGTATGCCCGGAGTCGTCGTCGGCCACAACAAGCGCGTCGCCTGGGGCGTGACCACGATGTACGCCGACGTGGCCGACCTCTACCTCGAGAAGGTCAGCGGCGACACGTACGAGTTCAAGGGCAAGAATCTGCCGATCAAGACACGCCGCGAGACGTTCAAGGTGGCCGGAGGCAAGACCGAGCACATCACCGTGCGTTCGACCAGGCACGGGCCGATCCTGTCGGATCTTGACGACGACGACATCAAGGACGTCGGCACCAGCAAGACCAAGGGCGTGCCCGTGAGCTCGTACGAGGTGGCGCTGCGCTGGACGGCGCTCACGCCCCGCCCGACGATCGAGGCCGTGTTTGCGCTGGACACCGCGCAGAACTGGGACGACTTCCGCGCCGCCGCCAAGCTGTTCACGATCCCGTCGCAGAACCTGGTGTACGCCGACGTCGACGGCAACATCGGCTATCAGGCTCCGGGCGTCATCCCGATCCGGGAGAAGGGCGACGGACGCTGGCCCGTACCCGGCTGGACGGGGGAGCACGAGTGGGTCGACACGATCCCGTTCGAAGCTCTGCCGAGTGTCTACAACCCGGACGAGGGGTTCATCGTCACTGCCAACAACAAGGTCATCGGCGACCAGTACCCGCTCGAGCTGGGCGCCGATACTGCCGATGGCTATCGCTCGCAGCGCATCCGTGAGCTGATCACTGCGTCTGACAAGAACGGGAAGAACGAGCTGTCGGTCTCCGACATGACCACGATGCAGATGGACACGTACAGCCCGAACGCCGAGCAGCTCGTGCCGCTGCTCCTCGACGTCAAGCTCGACGGCCGCTACTACCGCCAGGGCCAGGCCACCCTCGAGAAGTGGGACTACAAGCAGACCGCGGACTCGGCTGCCGCTGCCTACTTCAACGTCGTGTGGCGCAACTTGCTCACGCTGACATTCGACGATGAGCTGCCCAAGGGTCAGGGCCCCGAAGGAGGAGAGCGTTGGTTCACCGTCGTCGGCTCGATCCTCGACAAGCCCCGGAGCGAGTGGTGGGACGACGTGACGACCATTGGTCGTGTCGAGTCGCGCGACGACATCCTTGCTGAGGCAATGCGGAATGCCCGCGATGAGCTGACCATGCTGCAGTCCCGCCACACCAGCGAATGGAGCTGGGGCCGGCTTCACCAGCTCGAGCTCGTCAACCCGACTCTGGGCGATTCGGGCATCGGTGTCATCGAGGCGCTGTTCAACCGCGGGCCGTCCAACCTCGCTGGAGGCGGCGGCATCGTCGACGCAACGGCTTGGGACGCAACTGAGGGGTATGACGTCATTGCGGTGCCATCGATGCGCATGGTGATCGACCTCGACAACCTCGACCGATCGCGATGGATACAGCTGACGGGCAACTCCGGTCACGCGTTCCAGGAGCACTATCTCGACCAGGCGCCGTTGTGGGCCGAGGGCAAGACCCTTCCATGGGCGTTCTCGCCGAAGGCGGTCAAGAGAGCCACGGAAGACACCCTCACGATGAAGCCCAGCGTGCCTCGAGGCTGACGTTTCGGTTCCGCAATCTGTATATCGGGTTTACCGTTGAGCCCATGCGTGCCTTCCCCCTCGCATGGCGCAGCCGCCTTTTTGCGGGTCTCGCCATTGCCCTCGTACTCGCACTCGCGAGTACGACGAGCGCGCGTGCGGACAAGCCGACGGTGAGTGAGCTTCAGGTCCAGCTGGTCGAGTCACGCCAGCAGCTCAACGACCTGTATGCCCGGTCAGCTGCGGCGTCCGAGCGCCTCAACGGCGCGAAGTACGAGCTCGAGGCGGCCAAGAAGGCCGTGACCCGGCATCGCGCCGAGGTCGCGAGCGCACGCAAAAAGCTCCAGGCGCAGGAGGTCGTGGTCGCCGCCATGACCGTCGAGCAGCTGCAGTCAGGTTCTGCTGCGTCGAGACTGTCGGCGATGTTCAGCAGCTCTGGTCCGCAACAGCTGTTGGAGCGCGCGTCGGCATACGCCAGTACGAACGAGGCGACGGTGGCCAAGATCGCGACGCTCACCGCCCGCAGAGTCGTGCTCGATTCGGCGGCCCAGGCGGCTCAGGATGCTCTCGATGCGCAGAACAAGGCGACCGCCGAGCACAAGGCGGCCAAAGCGGAGATTGAGCAAGCCATAGCCAAGGCTGAGCGCGCGGCGTCGACCGCCTCGCGTGAACGCCACCGGCTGCTCGTTCAGCTTGCCGAAGCCAGTGGCACGACAGTCGATGAGGTCACCGAGGCTCAGGACGAGATCGACGAGCAGCTCGATGAGTCCGGCCCGAGCACTCCGCCACGGCCGGGGCCTGATCCCAAGCCCACTCCGACCCCCACGCGTACGACAGCACCCCCGCCGCCTCCGCCCAACCCACCGCCGCCCTCGGGCAGCAAGGTTGAGAAGGCCATCGCGTTCGCCAAGGCGCAGCTCGGGGAACCGTACAAATGGGGTGCCGCCGGACCGAGCTACTGGGACTGCTCGGGTCTGACGATGCGAGCCTGGGGAGCCGCGGGTGTCTCGCTCTCGCACTACGCGGGTGCCCAGTACACAAGCACCAAGGCGGTGCCGGTCAGCAAGATCGTCCGCGGTGACCTGCTCTATTGGAGCGACGGTGGCGCGAAGTCGATCTATCACGTGGCGATGTATCTCGGGAGTGGACAGATGATCCACGCGCCGAGGCCTGGCCGAGATGTCGAGATCGTCTCGGTCAACTACTGGATCAAGCCAGACCTCGCGTCTCGTCCGGCTTCCTAAAGGCATCCCTCATTCGAGAACGTGAAAGATCCCGTTCGGGGTGACGGCCATGCTGACCGGTACGTCGTGCGGCTCGTGGGGCACGGAGTCGAGCAGCTCGTGCGCGAACACCACGGCGCATACGGGACGGGTGGTGCTTGCCAGCGCGCGGTCGTAGTAGCCAGCACCGCGACCCAGCCGCATGCCGGAGTGGTCGATCGCCAGTGCCGGAACGATGATCAGCGCACAGTCCTCGACCGCCGCCGCTCCAAGCGTTGAGCCCTCTGGCTCGGTAATGCCGAACGGTGTGACCGTGGTTGTCGCAGCTGGGTCGTACGCGGCCCAGTCGAGAGTTCCGTCGGCCAAGCTGAGCGGCACGATCACCTCAATGTCACGAGCCAGCAGCCCCTCGATCAGAGGCGCAGTGCCGGGCTCGGTCGCCATCGACAGGTAGCACGCGATCCGGCGAGCGGACGAAATGATCGGAGCAGCGAGCAGGTGCAGTGCGATCGCCTCGGCCGCCTCGGCGCGTACGTCGTCACTCATCTCCCGGCGACGCCGCAGGAGGTCCGTGCGCAACTCGTCCTTCGTCACGCGGCTGACGCTAACCTATGGGGCGATGAGTGGACTGGAGCAGGCACAGCGACGTATGGCGGACGCCGACGTGCCACAACATGCGATCGATGTGTTCTCCGATTTCTTCGTCCAGCTGGAGGGTGGTGCGACCGGTCTGGTCCGTGAAGCGGACATCGACCCGCTCGTCGACATCTCTCACGCGAGCGAGATCGCGCACGACGAGGAAGCCAGCCGAGCTGCCGCCTCGGTCACCGCCGTCATCAAGCTGAATGGCGGGCTCGGCACCGGTATGGGTCTCGACCGGGCCAAGACCCTGTTGCGTGCTCACGGTGACCTGACGTTCCTGGACGTCATCGTCGGCCAGGTGAGGTCATTGCGAGCGTCAATCGGCGCGCCCGTACCGCTGCTGTTCATGAACAGCTTCCGCACTCGCGAAGACACCTTGGGAGCGCTGGCCCCCTACGACGACCTTGCGGTCGAGGGTCTGCCGATCGACTTCCTGCAGAACCGTGAGCCCAAGCTCCGCGTCGATGACCTCACCCCCGTCGACTGGCCCGCTGATCCGAGTCTTGAGTGGTGTCCTCCGGGCCACGGCGACCTCTACACCGCGCTCGAGGTGTCGGGCATTCTCGACGCCCTGATCGATCGCGGCTTCCGCTACGCGACGGTCTCCAATGCCGACAACCTGGGCGCATCGCCCGATCCAGCAATGATGGCGTGGTTCGCCGCTTCGGGTGCGCCGTACGCCGCCGAGGTGTGCCGACGCACTCCCGCGGACGTCAAGGGCGGGCACATTGTCGTACGCAAGTGCGATGGACGACTCGTGCTGCGTGACACCGCACAGATCGCAGCTGAAGACATGGCGCTGGCCGATGACCCGAAGCGGCACGCCTACTTCCACACCAACAACTTGTGGCTCGACCTTGAGGTCGTACGAACGACGCTCGCCGAACGCAACGGCATCCTCGGGTTGCCGCTGATCCGCAACGAGAAGACGGTCGACCCGACCGATCCGTCGTCGCCCAAGGTCATTCAGATCGAGTGTGCGATGGGTGCCGCCGTCGAGGTGTTCGACGGGGCCACGGCGATCGAGGTGGACCGCTCGCGGTTCCTGCCCGTCAAGACGACCAATGACCTGCTACTGCTGCAGTCCGATGTGTACGAGCTCGGCGACGACTACCGGTTGCTGGCCAAGAGAGACGCAGCCGGCGATGCTCCCTTGGTCGATCTCGACAAGCGGTTCTACGCGACCATCACCGACTTCGATCAGCGTCTGCCGGAGCCGCCATCGCTGGTTGACGCTCGCTCGTTGACGGTCCGTGGCGACTGGACATTCGGCCTTGGTGTCACCGTGAGCGGCGATGCGGCACTTGAGGACACCGGCGTGCCCGAGACTGTTGCGCCGGCCACACGCCTCGGTGACGGTTAGGCTGACCGCATGTCCCCAGAGGAGACCGAAGGTGGGTCGGAGCAGAACATGCTTCCGATGGACCCTCCCCCTCATGGGGTCGAGTCCCCTCATGAGGTCGAGCCCGAAGAGGACGAGCCGAACGACATCGAGCGCACCGAGCAGGTGTCGACGTATGTGCCTCCTGCCGACGTGCCCATCCCGGATGAACCGCCACCGGACGAGGAGCCTCCGCCAGAGGACACCCCCGAGGCTGCTGCTGCAGAGCCGGAGCCGGGGCCAGAACCGGTGCCAGAACCGGAGCCGACCCCGACCCTGGGTGGCCCTCCGCCGACGGCCGCCGACCTCGCCCGCGGTGGCGGTGCACCCGAACGGCCAGAGCCCGAAGCTCCTGAGCCGGCCGCACCCTCCAATCGTGTGGACACCGGACGAGCCCGACCGGCAAGCATCCGCGATGGCCTACTGACGGTTGAGGAGCATCTCGAGAAGGTGCTGCGCGGTATCGGTCCGCTCGGCGCCTACGACCAGCCTCTCGTCGAGTCGCTGGGGCTGCCGCTCCTCGAAGGCTTCGTCAGCCCTTCGAACCTGCCGCGCTTCGACAACTCCGCGACCGACGGATATGCCGTACGAGCTGTCGACGTTGTCGGTGCGAGTCGCGAGGCGCCCATCGTGCTTCCCGTCGTCGGTGAGATTGCCGCCGGATCAGCGAAGCCGTTCGCCATCAGCGCGGGCACAGCGGTCAAGATCATGACTGGTGCGCCGATCCCACGTGGCGCCGACGCCGTCATCCCGAACGAGAAGACCGATCACGGCAACGCTCGGGTCGAGATCCATTCACCGACGACTCCGGGCGACTACATCCGTCGCCAAGGCAGCGACGTCAAGGAAGGCGATCGCGTCCTCGAAGAGGGCGCCGTCCTCGGTCCACGCGAGATCGGCCTGCTGGCCGCGCTCGGCTCGCCGCGCGTCAAGGCCCGTCCCCGCCCACGCGTCGTTGTCATCTCGACCGGCAGCGAGCTTCGCGAGCCCGGCACCCACCTCGACTACGACTCGATCAACGACGGCAACAGCTACATGCTTGCCGCGGCCGTACGCGCTGCCGGTGCAATCTGCTACCGAGTCGGAGCGGTCGACGACAATCCCAAGGCGTTCCGCCGGGTCCTTTCCGAGCAGCTCGTACGCGCTGACCTCGTCGTGACCAGCGGCGGCATCGGCAAGGGTGAGAACGAGGTCGTCAGAGAGACTCTGTCGGCTCTCGGCACGGTCGACTTCGTCGACGTCGCGATGCAGCCAGGCATGTCGCAGGGCTTTGGCCGTGTGTTCGACGAGCAGACCCCGATCATCACGCTGCCCGGCAATTCAGTGTCGGCGTACGTCTCGTTCGAGGTGTTCGTCCTCCCGGCCATCCGCCGGATGATGGGTCGCACTCCCTACCGACGCCCCATGGTCCACGCGGTTCTGGCGTCCGACCTCCAGTCACCTCCGGGACTTCGCCAGTACGTACGCGGCGTCTTCGAGGTCACCCACCGCGGCGCCAAGGTCACGCCGATCGCCGGTGACGGCTCGCATTTGGCCGGATCGCTGGCGCAGGCCAATGCGCTGATCATCGTCGGTGAGGACCAGACCGCCCTCAACCTCGGCGACACGGTGCGCACTCTGGTTCTGGATCGGCCCTACTAGCTTGACTCCGGGTTGGCCAGTCGTTCTGAAGCATGGCGCGGTGGGCGTACGGCCCCTGCGCCGCCGGGATGCTCGTACTTGGTCACGGTTGCGAGCTGAAAACGCTGACTGGCTCGGCCCGTGGGAGGCGACGCTTCCGCGTGAGGCCGGGCAACCCGCCACCTCGTACGTCGGGATGGTTGGCACTCTGCGGCGCCGGGCACGTCAGGGACATGCCATGCCGTTTGCCGTCACCTGGAATGACGAGATGGTCGGCCTGCTGACGGTCAACGGCATCACCTGGGGCTCTGCGCGCTGGGCCAGCATGGGCTACTGGGTGGCCCAATCACATGCGGGCCGCTCGATCACTCCCACCGCAGTCGCGCTGGTGACGGATCATCTGCTGACCACGACGGGTCTACATCGGGTCGAGATCGCCATCCGCCCGGAGAACGCAGCCAGCCTGCGAATCGTCGAAAAGCTCGGGTTCACCGAGATCGGCTTGGCTCCCAAGTTCCTGCACATTGCTGGCTCGTGGCGCGATCATCGGGTCTTCCAGGTGCTCGCCGAGGACGCGCGGGATGGCGTCCTGTCACGATTGGGACCCACCCCGCCAGCCTGAGTCACGCCAGTCACACAAGTTCTCAGCCGACACACGGCCGAGGCTGCCCCGTATGGCAGCGCTCACCGCATACCGTTTTGCACGTGGGTTCAAGCAGTGGGCTGATCATCGCGTTCGTCGTCGCCGTGTGGGCGGCGTACTTCGTGCCGCTCGCCCTGCGCCGCTACGACGAAGCCACCAAGAACGCCTCGGTCGAGTCCTCCGGATTCCTGAGCCGCGTCATCAATCGCCCCAAAGAAGCCTCCGAACCCGAGCTCGCAGTGAGCGAACCGGTCATCGAGGCCGCCGTGGTGACGCCTGAGACTCCCAAGATCTCGAGCAAAGCAGCTCGCGTCGCTGCTGCTCGACGTCGTCGCACGCTGCTGACTCTTCTCGCACTCGCCGCCATCGTGGGTGGCGTCGCCGGCTTCGGTGTCATCCCGCTCTACTCGATGGCTGCTCCCGCCGCGCTGATCGTTGCGTGGCTCGTGGCCTGTCGCCTGCAGGTCCGCACCGAGCTGGGCATCAGTCGTTCGGCCCGCCATACGGCCGACGAGTCCGAGGACACGATCACCATCTCGGGCCAGTTCGAGGACATCAACCCCGGTCGCAAGCACGTGATGGAAGACGTACCGCTCGAGACAGATGCGCTCGACGACCAGATCGTCATCGCTGTCCCGAGCGTGTCCACGACAGGCGAAGCCCTCTGGGACCCTCTGCCGGTCACCTTGCCGACGTACGTCACGAAGCCTCGCGCTGGGCGTACGGTTCGCACGATCGACTTCGGCGCGGCAGGTGCCTGGACGTCAGGTCACATCGAGGGCGAGGACGTTGAGATGCCCGGCCGCGAAAGCGCCGACGAGGAACGTCGCGCCGTCGGTCACTGACCTCAGCCGCCCGCACGTCCGGTGCTAAAGTTGCCCGCCGTAGGGGCATTGGCGCAGTTGGTAGCGCGCTTCGTTCGCATCGAAGAGGTCAGGAGTTCGAATCTCCTATGCTCCACAGATCAAAAGACCCGGCTGCGCTTTGGCCGGGTTTTTTGATCGCTATCGGGACTGGCGATTCGGGGTGGGGGCACCTTCCGCTTCCGGGGGCGGAGCTGCAAGCGCGCGTGGATTGAGCAGGAAACGTGAGGCCCGCGACGGAATCTCCTCTGCTCCTCAAATAGACAAAGGGGGATTGCAGCAGATTCGCCTACGATTGACCCATGGCGATCTTGCTCGGAAGCGTTTTGCTGCTCAGTCTTGCGCTGTTGGTCATCGGAGCAGCAACTGGTCGGGTCCGAATGACGTCGTGCTGCAGCATCAGTGATCCGCGACGCGACCTTCGTATGCGTGGCGCTTTCGAAGACGAAGCGCGACCAGCTGAACGTCAGGTAAACGCCAGTCGATCGACAGTTCAGTAGGGCCACGGATTCGCCTTGCAACCTTGCAATCCAAGGGTCTGCTGCAACATCACAGGAGCCTTCGTATTCGGCGCGGGACATCCGGTGTGATTGAGGCCGAGACTGTGCCCAACCTCGTGGTTGATTACGTAATGCCGATAACGCGCGATGTCGTTGCCGTACGACGGGGCGCCGTTCATCCAGCGCTTGGCGTTGATCGCCACCACGTTGCCGTTTCGACACGAGACTTCACCCGCGGTGTTCAGCGGTGCGCATAGCCTGTCGGTCGTCGACGGTGTTGCTAGGACAATCCGGAGGCGAGCAGCCGATTGGCGCTGGAAGGCGTATCGACCCCGTGCGGACCAACCGCGCCTATCGGCCAGCGTGCTGTCTACTGCGGCTGCGAAATCGGCTGGTGTGACAGAAATCCCGCCTTCTACCTCCACCTGGTAGCTCACCAGCTGCCCGCGGCCTACTCGAGCGGAGCTTCCATCAGCGATTTTGAACGAGCCCGATCCTGTCTCTGGCACGGATGGCTGCGTCACCGCGTTCGCGTCGCGCGGTGCAACCGTCTTTGTCGGTGTAGGGATTGGTGCAAGGGTCGCGTTGAGGCTGTTTACATCACCATTTGTAGGTGTTGGCGTTGACGAGTTTCTGCCGATGGCGCCCGGCAACACGACCAGACTGAGCATCAGGCCGACGACCATGAGGCTTGGAAGCAGCAAACGCCGCCGCCGTCTTACTTTTCGATGGCGTCCGGGCGCTGTCACATCGTGGCCTTAGTCAGCGTCTGCCAGCTCGCACCCTCATCCGCGCTTGAGAAGACGCCCTTCTCAGTCGCGACGTACCAGGTGTCGGCACGGACGCTAAGGGCTTCAGGCGCGCCGTTGACGTTGGCGAGCTGAGTCCAAGAATTGGCGCCATCCGTGCTCATGAATATCCGACCGGTTCCGTCGACGCCGACGATTTCGCTCGTCATGGTCCGATCGATGTATGCCATTCGAGGGGCGCTCGCCAGCTCCTGTGGCTGTGGATCCTTGGCGTCGATTCGCAATAGCAAACCGGAATCGCTAGTCGCGAGCAGTTCGTCGGGCTGACGCGGATCCAGAGTGAAATCGATCAACGGCGCCCGAAGCACGGTTGTCCAAGTCTCGAGATTCGAACTACGCATCAGCCGTCCATCCGACCCGTAGGCATAGATCAACGAGCTCGATGCGTCGATAGCGTGAAAATCCTGTTCGCCACTGAAGGCGAGCGATTCCCAGGATTCGGCGCGATCCGTCGAGCGAATGAGGCCTAGGGGATTTGGTGTGTCTTCATCTAGTGCTGGATGTCCGCTTGCCAAGAACTCGTCGGGACCGGCAATGGTGAAGCCCATAGTGTCTTGATAGCGATTGGCGATGAGAGTAGGGCCACCCCGTTCGATGCGGTAAACACCGGTATGGGTTGCCAAATAGACTTGCCCATCACCCGGATTTTCGGCGATGCCGTGGACGTGCCCCATCGGGATGGTTGACGGGTCAGTGGATTGGTCGTCTGGAGTACTGCAACTGCCGAGAGCGAGTGGCGTCAGAAGAAGCGGCGCGATGGCGCGAGCAATTCGGTTTGGCACGGACTGTTCCTAGCGGACGGGCGAAGTCTGGTCGCTTTGAACTGGGCCAGGCGACCAGACTCCGCGAAGATTAGGACTTGAGGAGAGATTCCATTTCGGATATCTCCGCCGCTTGATCCTTCTGAATCTTCTTTGCCAACATGACGGCCTGCGTGTACTTGCCGTCCTTCTCCTCGGTCTTTGCCATCTCAATCGCGCCCTCGTGATGAGCAGTCATCATGGTGAGAAATTGCTCGTTGAACACTTCTCCGAGGGAATTTTCAAGAGCGGCCATCTCGTCGTCGCTCATCATGCCGGGCATGTCTGAGGACGAGGACGACCCGTGGTCCATGCCCTCCATGCCGCCATCGTCGGACGGCACTTCCTTGTCCCAAGACTTCAGCCAGCCGGACATCGTGTTGATCTCAGGTTCTTGGGCCGCGAGAATCCGGTCGGCAAGGTCGAGGATTTCCTCGTTCTCTGTCCGTCCCCCAACCGCCAATTTGGCCATGTCGGTGGCTTGGCGGTGATGCTGAATCATGTCTTGTGCGAAGGTCACGTCAGCATCGTTGAACGACGACGCTGCGTCGTCGTCGGAGCTGCCGCACGCTGCCAAAGTCGTCAGCGCTGTACCAGCGACCAGGGTCGCCAGAATTGTCTTGATACGCATAGTTCTCCTTGAGTTGGGTGTTTGTCAGTGCAATCGAAGTCATCGATTGCGCCGATCAGCACCTCAGGATTGAACTGCGTTGTAGAGGAGTCAGGCTGTGCAATGGGAGTCTGCGGATTGCATCGCGGAGCGCTTGGGGAGGTGGTAGCTGCCACAGCACCCTGTCGATTCGCGAGCGGGTCAAGAACACAAGGGCGCCAAGCCCCACGATCATCGAAAGGCAGAGCATGAGTAGCCCGCAGCAGTCTGCCATTGAGTCAGCCATACCTTGATGGGCATCGCCTAGGCCGGCGACAGACTCGTGGCCATATATCCCGGCTATCGCTGAAGCCATCACAGTTTCGGGCGCCGCCACCACCTGTTGGGCAACAGTCGGGGTGGCGTGGTGCGATGCGAGCCCTTCAGGTTCGCCGATGAGCGCACCATGCATGCCGACGATGCCGAGGATCAGCAATGAGTGCAGGCAGATGTGCACCCATGATTCTGGGCCACGCACCTCGCTTGGACACGAAAGACTCATCGAGAACAGGGTAGCGACGTGGGGTCGCTCAGGCCGGGTGAGTATGTCATCGTGCTTTCGATGCCGAGAAACGAACGGGGTGGCTGGCGATGCCCCGTGACCTTGAAATGTCCGTACGTCCGTGCAAATATGCGTATATGGCATCCGCAGCTCATGCTCATCCGGTAGACGCCGACAGCGTTGCCAATGCGCAAACCAACGGACTCGACCTGCCTGATGCAGAGCGGCTGGCTCGACTCCTAGGCCTGCTCGCCGACCCAACTCGTGCTCGGGTGCTTTTTGCGCTCGTTGCCGTCGATGAACTCTGCGTCGGAGACATCGCGATGGCCTTGGACATCTCGATGGACCAGTCGTCCTACGCGCTCAAGCTGCTTCGATCGTCCCGATTGGTGCAGTCGCGCCGCGCGGGCCGAGTCATGTATTACAGGCTTGCTGACGGATTCCCTCAACAGCTACTCGCCCACTGCCTGCGTCAACTTCTGACTATTGCTGGAGAGGGAACTTCCTAATGACCGACGAACGCCACGAGCATCACGACATGCACGGACATGAGCCCGATCACACGGCGCATAGTCATCACGACATGGGCAACGTCAACACCATGGCGATCAGTGCGACGTTGCACTGCCTGACCGGTTGTGCGATCGGTGAAATCACCGGACTCATCATCGGCACAGCGGCCGGGTTCTCGAATGTCGTCACAATCGCGATCTCGGTCACGCTGGCCTTCCTGTTCGGCTACGCGCTGTCCACACTGCCGCTCTTGAAGAGTGGCTTGGCTCTGGGCACGGCATTCAGTGTTGTACTGGCAGCCGATACGCTCTCAATAGCCACGATGGAAATCGTCGACAACGCCGTCATGGCTCTGATCCCGGGGGCGATGGACGCTGGCCTCGTCAACGTTGTGTTCTGGATCGGCATGATGATTGCTCTGACCACGGCATTCTTCGCGGCATACCCGGTCAACAGATACCTGTTGCAAAGGGGAAAGGGCCACGCACTCACGCACGAATACCATGGTGCGTCCGATGTCTCATCAGGCTTCCGCCGCCACATCCCCTCGTTCAGCACGCCGGCTCTAGTCGCGACGATCATCGCCTTCATGATTGGCGGATTGGTCGTGTCGATCGCTGACGAGCTCGACTCGAATCAAGAGGTGACCCACTCAACGGCAGGCGCCCCTGAGTGACCGCGGCAACCGTGTGATCCGTCCGCGAGAACTTTATTCAGGAACCGTCGGCTTCCAGGGTGTGGTGGTCGGGAGCGCGACTCACGAAGGGCGATGAGTCTGCGACAACACTCCCTTGCCGGGACGCCTTGAGCCACCCAAGGCCACAATGTCCGACAGTGGCTGCATTCTGCACGAAATTTGATTGACCGCAGGGTGGGACGTGTGTCGCCACCGTCGGCGCGTAGCGGTACTGTGGGAATCACCAGCGGCTGAGCCGCCTGCACCTCGTGTCTACGAGGTCACGATGTCGAACATCGGGTGATCCACCGCAGGTCAGAGTCATGACTCGATCAAGGTCAAGCTGATCGATGCTCGTCAGGCGCTTCGGCGCCTCAGGTGCAAACGTCTCGATCCATCTCGGATCGTGACAGAGCTCAGCAGTGCGTCCGGCTAGGAGCCGGGCTCAAGGAGGAACGTGGCAACACCACGCCAGCGCAATGCAGGTCAAGGTCAGCGGCGAGCCCGTGGACCGCAGGACATCATGTCCGTGCTTGCCCGCGCCGTGCGCGAGGTCGAAGCCGGTGCGCAGACCGGTCGCGTATCGCCAACCCTTCGCACCAAGTTTCAGGCTGTCGCGCTGCTGGCGCGCGAAGAGCGTTCCCGCGTACGCGGTGACGCCACGATCAGTGAGTCCCAGCGGGCAGAGCTGCTCAAGCGACTCGACGGTATCGGCACGATCCTGGCCAGAACGGCTGCCAGTGACACCTCGCTGATGTCCTTGCTCGGCGAGAACGCAGTCATCTCCGACGGTGCCAAAGAGCTCAAGCGCAAGATGATGAGCGCCACCGGCGCAGAGCTCGAGGACGAGCCCGTTGTCATCGCCGAACCCACCCCGATGTCCCGAGCGGCGGAACGCCAGGTCGTGCCGCAGTCGGTCATCACCAGACAGCTCGCCAACCCCTTCGTCGTGCCTGACTTCTCGGCAGCGGAGTCGCAAAAGGTCCAGGCTCGCCGCCTCGGCACTTGGGAGCTTCTTGGCCCGCTGCTGTCGGCATTCGAACGTGCCGCCGGCGGAGCGTCGGCGTGCATGGACATGCCGCCCCCGTACGAGGACTCGACCTACGTCCCGGAAGGTCTGGAGCTCATGCGGCACCAGGCTCAGCTCGTGGATGCCGCCGCCGACGGCCACCGTACGTTCCTGCTCGCCGACGAGCCCGGTCTCGGCAAGACCGCCCAGGCGTTGCTCGCGGCGCAGGCCGCCAAGGCCTATCCGCTGCTCGTTGTCGTGCCGAACGTCGTCAAGACCAACTGGGCTCGCGAGGCCGAGACCTGGACCCCACGCCATTCGTCCACCGTGATCCACGGCGATGGCGACACGAGTGACGGCTTCGCCGACATCGTGATCATCAACTACGAAGTCCTCGACCGTCACGTGGGCTGGCTGGGTGATCTCGGTTTCCGCGGCATGGTCCTCGATGAGGCGCACTTCATCAAGAACAAATCATCGCAGCGCTCGCAGCACGTGCTCGAGCTCTCCGACCGCATCCGCGCCCGTACGGCTCGCCCCTTGCTCATGGCGCTGACCGGTACGCCGCTGATCAACGACATCGACGACTTCCTGGCCATCTGGGAGTACCTCGGCTGGATCGACAGCAAGAAGCCACGCGCCGAGCTGATGCACGCGCTGGAGGAGACCGGCCTGACTCCGGTCGATCCGGGCTTCTACCCGGCGGCCCGCAACGCCGTGATCGACCTCGGCATCGTCCGTCGACGCAAGATCGACGTGGCCGCTGACATTCCCGCCCGGCGTATCGCCGACATACCGGTCGAGCTCGAAGGCGAGGCTGGTCGCTCGATCAAGGAAGCCGAGCGCCAGCTCGCCAAGCGTATGGTCGCTCGCTACGAGAGCGCGCTGGCCACCCGCAAGGAAGGCATCACGGTCGAGGGCATCGATCACGAGCTCGTACGCCGCGTCGCCACCTGGGAGCGCGAGGACTCCTCGAGCAAGACCGACGAGAACGTGTTCAGCATGATGCGGCGCATCGGCCAGGCCAAGGCCGGGCTCGCTGCCGACTACACCGCACAGCTCGCGCACAGCGTCGGCAAGGTGGTGTTCTTCGCCAAGCACATCGACGTCATGGACACCGCTGAGCAGACCTTCGACAAGCGCGGCATCAAATACATCTCGATCCGTGGCAACCAGGGCACGACGGCCCGGCAGAAGGCCATCGACGCGTTCACCAATGACCCCGATGTCGCGATTGCTGTCTGCTCGTTGACTGCCGCGGGTGTCGGCCTCAACCTGCAAGCCGCCTCCAACGTCGTTCTCGCTGAGCTCTCGTGGACCGACGCAGAGCAGACCCAGGCGATCGACCGCGTGCACCGCATCGGCCAGGCCGAGCCCGTCACGGCGTGGCGCATCATCGCCTCGCAGACGCTCGATCCCAAGATCGCCGAGCTCATCGACAGCAAGGCCGGACTCGCTGCCCGGGCGCTCGACGGCTCGGACGAGGAGCTCTCGGACTCGACCGACCTGCAGCTTGAGGCACTGGTCGCCCTGCTGACCGAGGCACTCACGGACTGAGACGATCCCGATGCCGGCGACACACCCAGGTATGAGAGCTCGCTGGCTCGCCCTGCTGATCGTCTTCGCGCCGCTGTTCGTACCGGCGCCTGTGTCAGCGCTGAGCTGCGTGCCGCTCTCCGAGCAGAAGCCATACTCGAGCTTCGCCGGGACGATCGTGCAGCAGCGCGGCGACACCTACTTGTTCGTCGTGCGTGAGGTGTGGAGCGGTCCTGGCCTCGATGCGCGCACGTGGATCGAGGTCGAAGAGCTCTGGTACGAACCCGTGCCCGCGATCGGTGAGGCCTGGGTCGTCTACGCCGACGAACTGGGCCGCGCCAACACCTGCACCGTCACGCCTGACCAAGACGGCGCCGAGGACCTTCGGCCGGAGAGCGTCCGGAAGCCGAGACCTGCGACGTGGTGGAGTGCTCTCCGTACGGGACTGATCGGTACCTCGATGCTGGTGTCCGCGCCGGTCATCGACGAGACCAGCTGACCTGACTAGCGCATCGCGCGGAAATGGGCCTTCTCGTCCGGATCGAGGTGCTCGATCCGGACGACAGCATGACCCGCGGCATCGCCGCCGCGTGCTGCTCCAGGAATGACAGGAAGGCGGCACGGTCGACTCCGCCAACCGACCGCAGCACCGTGCCGACGGCCTTGTGGATGAGCTCTTCGGGTCGTCGCCCGAATGGCAGCGCTAGACCTCGGCGAGATGGAAGAGCTGGTCATCGAGGCCTGGCGCATGTGCGTGCCGAAGTCCGTGGCCAAGGACTACCTGGAGCAGCTTTAGTTCCACTCGCGGCGGCGGGCGATGAGCCGGTAGGCGCCGTAGAGCACCACGGCGATCCCGGCCCAGGGGAGCATGATCCCGAGGAACTCGACGATGTTGTTGAGCGTCGAGACCAAGGCGTTCCAGCCGTCGATCACGCCGCCCTTGAAGCCGCCGGGGGAGACGCTGTCGGCCTTGGCCTTCTCGGCCAGCTCGATCGACAGCGTCGACAGCTGGACCTGGTCGGCGATGGACGTTCGCTGCGCCGACAGGCTCTCGAGCTGCTCCTGGCGTTGTGTTAGTGCGCCCTCGGCCTTGATCAGCTCGTTGCTCGTGGTCGCGTCGGCCATGATCTTCTGGAGTCGCTTGATCGACACCTTGAGCGCATCGATCCGGGCGTCGAGATCCTGGGCTTGAGACGTCACGTCCTGGTTCTGCAGCGAGACATTGGTGACCGAGCCGTACGTCTTGAGCTTGGCGATCGTCGCGGTGACCTTGTTGCTCGGCACCCTGACCTCGAGATAGGCGGCCTCGTACTTGTCGTCGGAGCTTTCGCTTCGCGAATCGACGCGACCGCCGATGGAGTCGACGTACGTGCTGACCTTCTGCGCCGATCCGCGTGGATCGCTGACGGTGACACTGACCGAACCCGTAACGATGACTTCGCGATCTGCGTCGAGCAGATATCCGTCTCGGGCAGCCTCTGGCGCCGCCTCGTCGGTGAGCGCTCCGCGCCCTGCTGCGTCGCCGGCGTCCGCCTTGGCGTCGCTCCCGGCGTCGCTCCCGCCGTCACTGGCGCTCATGGACTGCGCTTCAGGACCTGATCCGTTGATCGCGTTCAGGCCGAAGGTGCCGAAGCCGACCACCAGCACGCTGGCGGCGGCGAGGCCTACGGCTCGGCGGGTGCGGGTGCCGCGGCGCAAGATGTCGCCGTCCACGGCGTTCATGACGGTGGAGCGCATCGACTCGATGCGGTCGTCGGTGAGTGTGGCGTTCATACTGCCCTCTCGTTCAAATCAGTCCTCATGGAGCGGAGGTCGGCACGGAGCCGGCTTCGAAGTCTGGACAGTCGATTGCGGACGACTGCGTGGCTCACGCCCAGCTCGCGGGCGGCGAGCTCGTACGTGTGGTCGCCGACGACGCACAGGTCGTACAGCTGTCGGTCGGTTGGTGAGAGGGCCGCTACGGCTTTGTCGATCTCAGCTCGTATCTGCGCGCCTTCGACCTCGTCCTCCACGGACGATCCGTCTGCAAGGTCCTGGTCGAGCTCGCTGTGGCGAGCCTTGAGCGCCCGTCGACGGGCGTTGAGTGCCGTGAATCTCGCGGTGACGAGCAACCACGGCAGCGCAGACTCGTCGACCAGATTGATCGCTCGGATCTTGTTCCAGGTCGTGATGAACACGTCCTGCGTGATGTCCTCGGCCTCGTCGGCGTCACGTACGACCGAGTACGCCTGCCAGTAGACCGGGCGTACATGGCGGTCGTAGAGCTGTCCGAAGGCGGCACGATCGCCGTCGGCGGCACGCGCCAACAGCTCCGCGTCGTCGTGCGGAGGTGCTTCTGTTGTCGGTGAGGCCACCGTCGGCTCCGATCTGCACGCTGTTTGATCTGCACTGTGGTTCGGACGTCTATTCCACTTATGTCGAGACAACCACGACCGTCTCAGTACAGTAGAAGAACGTTCGCTAGGAGGGTGCTGGGATGCGACGCATGATCGTGCTGTTCGTCGGACTCGTCACGCTGACTGTCACCGTTGTGGCTGTTCAGTTGCCCACTGACAGCACCGATAGCGCGGACAACGTCGCCGAGCCTGCCAAAGCCTCAATCGTCGACCCGCCTCGAGCCGCACCTGAGCCGCGGTTCAGTCGTACGACATACGGGCTCACCAATCTCGGCGGCTCAAACGCGATGCTCGATGAGTGCAAAGGGCCGGTTGCTGTGTGGCTTGGCGAGGACCGGCCGACGCTGGTCGCCGAGCATGACTACTGCGGTGGCATGTTCTGGATGGCCAGGCTCAAAGAGGGCGACGCGGTCAAGCTGGACGGCAAAGGCGTCGATGACGGCATCTTCGTGGTGACCAGTCGGAAGTACGAAACTCGCAACCAAGTGACAGTTGGAGACCTTCCTGAGGCCGACGTGGTCCTCCAGACCTGCGTCACCGAGACCAGATTGGTGCTCGTCGGCATGAAACGTTTCGAGGCCTGATCCGATCGGGCCATTTCCATCCAAATGTGTCCAACGTGACGGGTTTGGGGCTTACCTTGGGAGATGTGCGCTGGGGACGCACCATGAGCCGAGGGAGCGGACATGAAGGAGCACAATGGCGCACAAGACCCCGCGTGTGATCGCGTGGACGATCGTGGCGTGACATCGATCGAGTATGGGCTGGTGGCGACGGCTGTCGCGCTGCTCGTCTCGGCCGGAGTGTTTGGGCTCGGGCCTCGTATCTTGTCGATATTCCAGTCGATCGTTCCCTGATCGTCCTACGAACGTCTCGCGCGTTCTCGCCTGCCTGCCACTTCGTCCATAGTCAGAAATGACTAGCAATAATCATCCCAAAATGTGCAGACAGCGGGCAGGTGCGGTCCTACGTTGGGGCTTGGGAGAGTCACTCGTCTGAGTGACTTAAATGATTGAGGGAGTAACTCACATGTCTGCATTCAACAAGTTGTTCGCTGTTCTGTCGTCGTTCCAGGCACGCGCTGAGCGTCATGACGAAGATGGCGTCACTGCCATCGAGTACGCGCTCATGGCTGCCGGCGTTGCCGTCATCGTGGTGGCAGGTCTTGCCATCCTCGGCCCGAAGGTCAACGGCCTCTTCACGGGCATCAGCCTGTAAGTCGAACACCACACAGCGCACTCGGGGCGCTGATGTCGCGCCGCGAATCCCCGGGTTCACGGCGCGACGTGGTTTCGGCCGAGATCATGCCTAGTCATGCTCGGGACGACCGTGGAGTCGCAATGGTCGAGTTCGCACTCATCGTCCCCTTTCTGCTGTTGCTGATCTGCGGTGTCATCGACTTCGGTGAGCGCTACAAGACAGCGGCCCAGTACAACAACGCTGCCTTCGTCGCAGCGCGCTCGATGACCATCGAGAACAACACGACGAAGGCCAAGACGGCCGCAGTGAACGCCGGCATGCCGAGCACGTTGACACCGGTGATCACGTTCACCTCCGGTTACAGCTCCTGTGCCCAGGCCAGCGACGGAACGTTCGGGAACGTGACCGTGACCATCACCAACGCAACCAAGGCTTCGGCCACCAAATTCTTCGGTACCACGTACTCAGTCACTGGAAAGGCGGTAGCGCGATGCAGTGGAACCTGAAGCGACGCCAACGCCGGGACGATCGAGGTGTCACAGCAGTCCTCGTCGGCATTCTCGCCACAACTCTCATCGCAGCTGTCGGTATGAGCGTCGATGTGGGCAACGCCTATGTCCAGAGGCAGAAGTTGCAGACCGCGACCGACAACGCGGCGCTCGCGATCGCACAAGACTGTGCGCTGTACCGGAACACATGCTATTCGGCGAACGGCAATGCGCCGAAGTCGACCGCCAATTTCGTCGTCGGACAAAACATCAGCAACGCCAGTACCGATGTTGTCGGTACGGTCACTCGTTCGTCGTCTTCAGTCACAGTCCAGTCGGTCAAGACGATGCCGTTCGCCTTCGCCAAGCTCGTGGGCGTCTCGTCCAAAACCGCGACCGTGCGCGCAACTGCGACATGGGACCGGGCCCCGAGGGAGGGCTACCCGCTCCTTCCGATGGCGATCGGCTACTGCCAGTACCTGGCCCACGACTTCCCGGCGACTCAGCACATCCTGGTGCGGACCGACCTGCTCGATGCGACTCTGAAGAGTCTGGTCGCCACACTCAACCTGCTCGGCCTGCCACTGACGAACTGGTTCCCCACCTCGACGTGCACCGGGCCGACCGGAAACGCGCTCAACATGAGCAACGGCGCGGTGTGGCTCACCGCTTTGGTGGATGCCCTGGACCTCTTCGACGTCAGCAACATGTCGATGTGCAACATGAAGGTCAAGATCCTCGAGACCATGCTTGTCACCACGGTCTCGCCCGTGATCGCTCCGACGGCGTGTGTCAACAAGCTCAAGGTCGGCACCATCGCCATGCTGCCGGTCTATGAGTCGTATTCGCCGCTCACGGTGCTGTCTTCATCGATCACGTTGCGCATCGTCGGCTTTGCCCCGTTCAAGATCACCGGGTGGATAGAGCCGGGAAATGCCAAGAACGACGCAACGGCGACACCGTCCTGCCTGAACATCCTGACGCTGACGTGCCAGGGGATTCAGGGCTACTTCGTGCGATCAGTCGTCCAGGACCCCGATCAGGTCTTTGCCTATGACAGCGCTGCGCCGGACCTCGGCGGCGTCAAGCTCTCAACCCGGCTGACCAACTAGCCACCAGAAGGGAAGACCCGTGAAAAAGAAACTCATTGCGATTGTCAGCGCGGCTGTCCTCGCCATCATGGGCATCATCGCTCTCGTCAGCTATGCGAACGGGGCAGACGAGCGAGCATACGACGGCGCACGGTTGGTCGAAGTCTTGGTGGTCAAGACAGAAATCCCTGCCGAGACGCCCGTCAGCCGGATCACCAATGCGGTCGAGCTCAAGAAAGTGCCGGTCGGGGTTCGTGCCGAAGGCGCCCTGACCAGTCTGGACTCGGTCCAGGCACTGTCGACGAACGTCTCACTCAAGCCCGGTGAGCAGGTGCTCAAGGCGCGGTTCGGAGCACTCACCGGCAAGGACGGCAAATCATCGTCACTGCCTGCTGGCATGCAGGAGGTCAGCATCTCGCTGTCGGCCCCACGTATGCCGACGGGAGTCATCAAGGCAGGTGACCGGGTTGGCCTGGTGGTCAGCTATGCGAAGCAGGGCAATGACGGCGGCTTCACCAATGTCATCAAGAACGACCTGCTCGTCACCCGCGTATCAACCACGGTTCTCGCCAAGGTCGCCGACGAATCAGGCGTCCCCTCGCTCGTCACCTTCGCGGTGAGTCCGCTGGACGCGGAGATGATCGTGAATGCGGCCGAGTTCGGCAAGGTCTGGTTGACGCTGCAGAACTCTCAGACCGATACGTCAGGTTCCAAGCTGATCGAGTCAAAGGACGTGATCAAATGAGCAGGATTCTCCTTCTGGGCGGCGATGGTGGCCTGGAGTACCGACTGGGGCAGTTCCCCGGCAACCTTCTCGTACCGGTGTCAGCCGTCGTGGTCGAGCGGCCAGATTTCGACCTTCGGAGTCTCATGATTGAGGAGCACCTGCCAGACATCGTCGTCTTCGGTCCGCAGGTCAGCCGTCACACCTCGATGTCGCTCGCGAGCATGCTCGATGCAATGCATCCGCAGATCACGGCGGTCCTGGTGGCAGAGCCGACCGCGGACGTCATGCTCGAGGCGATGCGGTCAGGCATCCGGGACGTGTTGTCGCCAGAGGCGAGCGACGAAGAGTACCGGATCATGCTCCTCAAGGCGCACGACCATGCCTCCCGTCGCACGGTTCGCCGCGCCACCGAGGAGACAGTGGAACGGATCGTGGAGAGCCGCGTCGTCGTCGTGGCATCCCCCAAGGGAGGTGTCGGCAAGTCCACCCTGGCGGTCAACTTGGCAGTCGGACTCGCCCGGAAGGCCCCGATGGACGTCGTGCTGGTCGACTTGGATCTCCAGTTCGGTGATATCGCGACACACCTCGACCTCAAGCCGGCGCACTCTCTCTCAGATGTGTTTGCCAATCAGGGTGGGCTCGACACGATGCTGCTCAAGACATTCCTGACGGCCCATCCGGCTGGCTTCTACGCCTTGTGCGGCTCGGAATCGCCAGCGGCCGCGGACAAGGTCGGTCCCAAGCAGGTGCGTGAGCTGCTGTCGACGCTGGCCTCGCAGTTCCGTCACGTGATCGTCGACACGGGTGCGGGCCTCGATGAGCCCACCCTTGCAGCGCTGGAGGAGGCCAATGACGCCGTGTTCGTTGCGAGCATGGACGTCGCCAGCGTGCGCAACGTCCGCAAGGAGATCGAAGTGCTGGCGACGTTGAACATTCTCCCTGGCATGAGGCATCTGGTCCTCAATTTCGCTGACCGCCAGTCGGGTCTCTCGGTGCGCGACGTCGAGGCGGTCGTCGGACTGCCGGTCGACTTCGTTGTGCCTCGGGCCGAGGAGGTGTCGCTCTCGGCCAACCGCGGGGTGCCCGTGCTGATGGAGAAGAAGGGCGGCCCGGCAGCCAAGGCGATGAACAACATCGTCAAACGGCTCGAGGGTGACTCTGGGAACGGTAAGCCCGGCTTCGCTCACAAGGGCGTGGCACTTTCATGACCAGTCTGAGTGAACGCCTCGAGTCGGCGAGACTCACAAGCGTTCCCACGGACGAGGGTTACACGCGCCAACGTCCGACCCAGAAGCGGATCGTCGAAGAGGTCGATGTGCCCCAGCTCGACGCACTGTCGGCTGTCAAGGAACGCGCAATCCACTCGCTCTTCGAGAGCATCGGAAGTCGCATCAGTGATGCGTCACTGACCGAGGAGCAGCTGCAGGGCTTTGTGCGGGACGAGCTGACCCGCATCGTGAGTGCCGAACAGCTTCTGCTCAGTGCGGACGAGCGCAACCGGCTCATTCGGGACATCGAGGACGACGCGCTGGGGCTCGGGCCATTGCAGCGCCTGCTCCAGGACTCGACCGTGTCGGAGATCATGGTCAACGGCTACGACCGGATCTACGTCGAGCGTGGCGGTCGCCTCATCGAGAGTGGGCTTCGGTTCGGCTCGGAGGAACATCTCCGACGGGTGATCGAACGCATTGTTGCGAACGTCGGTCGTCGCATTGATGAGTCCTCCCCGCTCGTCGACGCCAGGCTTGCCGACGGCTCGCGCGTCAACGCCGTCATCCCGCCGCTGGCAGTCAACGGCTCCTCGCTGACGATCCGTAAGTTCTCCGAGACGCCCTATCAGGTGTCGGACCTCATCCGGTTCAAATCGCTCACCGAGCCAATGGCAGAACTTCTCAATGCGTGCGTCCAGGCGCGGCTCAACATCATCGTCTCCGGAGGCACCGGCACGGGCAAGACGACCTTGCTCAACGTCCTGTCCTCGTTCATCCCCGCTGATGAGCGCATCGTCACGATTGAGGACGCGATCGAGCTCAAGCTGCAGCAAGACCACGTCGTGAGCCTCGAGAGCCGTCCTCCCAACATCGAGGGAAAGGGTGAGATCACGATCCGAGACCTCGTGCGTAACTCGCTGCGCATGCGGCCAGATCGCATCGTCGTGGGAGAGGTCCGCGGCGGAGAGACTCTCGACATGTTGCAGGCGATGAACACGGGCCACGACGGGTCGCTGTCCACCGTTCACGCGAACGCGCCTCGCGACTCGATCTCGCGCTTGGAGACGCTCGTGCTCATGGCCGGTATGGACCTGCCGTTGCGGGCAGTACGAGAGCAGATCGCTTCGGCCGTCGACGTGATTGTGCAGCTCACCCGTATGCGGGACGGCACCCGTCGCGTCACCCACCTCACCGAAGTGCTGGGGATGGAGGGTGACACCGTGGTCCTCCAAGACGTGTTCCTGTTCGACTGGACCGCCGGGACGGATGCAGAAGGCCACTTCCTCGGTGTGCCCACGTTCACCGGCATACGCCCTCGCTTCATGGACAAGTTCGAGGAGTACGGCATTCCGTTCTCGCCTGGAGGATTCATGGCGTCGATGACGGCCGCCGCCCCCCCATATGAGGGCCTTCGGCGTGAGAGGCGTACGGTGCCTCGCGGCGACGGGGACAAGACCACAGGGAGTGCGGCGCGATGAGCCTTTTCGTGGGACTGACTGCCACAGTGTTCGCGTTGGGCCTGATGTCGTACGCAGTCCTTGTGCCGAGCGTTGAGAGGGTGTCGTTGTCACGCAGACGACCTCCCGGCACCGAGCCGAAGTCGCAACTGAGCGCCTTGGCTGATGGCTTGGTGGGTCTCGTAGACACGGTACTGAAGCGTCGGGGCTGGGTACCGTTCCCCTCTGCGGAGATCGAGATGGCGTCGCTTCGGATGACGGCCGGCTCACTCGTCGTCCTGGTGTCGGCACTGAGCTTCGTCGCCATGTTGCTGGGTAGCGCCTTGTTGGGCAGCATCCCGTTCGGCGTCCTGTCGGCGGTGCCCGTGCCGGTCATTGCCAAGGTCGTCCTGCGCAGCAGGGGAAACAAGCGCAGGGCCGCTTTCGGCGAGAAGCTCGATGAGTCACTGCAGATGATCGCGTCTGCACTTCGCGCCGGACACAGCCTCGCCAGGGCGCTTGACACGGCGTCGCGCGAGGCGTCACCGCCCACGTCGGAGGAGTTCGCTCGCATTGTCAACGAGAACCGCATCGGACGTGACCTCGTTGAAGCGATGTACACGACGGCTGATCGGATGGAGAGCCAGGATTTTCGTTGGGTGGCTGAGGCTGTGGCGGTCCAAAGGGACACCGGCGGCAACCTCAACGAGGTGCTGGACAAGGTCGGCGAGACGATTCGCGAGCGCAACCAGATCTTGCGCGAGGTGAAGACGCTATCGGCGGAGGGCCGGATGTCAGCCATCGTCCTGATGATTCTTCCGGTGTTCGTTGCCCTCGGCATGGTCGTCGTCAACCCGGGCTACATGGCGCCGATGTTCGAGGGCTCGACAGGTTTCATCGTGCTCGCGGTCGCCGCGGTGCTGTTCGCCGTTGGTGGCCTCTGGATGCGTGTCATCGTGAATGTGAAGGTGTGAGGACATGAGTTCCGGAGCGTTGTTGCTGATCGGAAGCGTCTGCCTCGCACTCGCAGTCGCCTCGCTCGTCCCTCTCCTCGAGTTCGCGCCTTCGACGCGCAGGACCATGAAGAAGCGGATCCAGTCGCTTCGGGTTGAGCCGTCAGACGGAGCGCAGTCGGAGAAGTCGCGTCAGCTGACGGCCAAGCACCCGGAGCTCGGCGTCCTTCGCGCGTTTGTGACCCCTGGAGCGATTGCCAAGCTTGAGCGCGATCTGGGTCTGGCCGGCAAGACGACCGAGAGTCTGCCGATGATCATCGTCGCGAAGATCGTGGCGCCGATTCTATTCGGCCTGCTCGGCTTCCCGTTCGTCGCCAAGATGGACAGTCCGCTGTGGTGGCTCGTGTACGCGGGAATCTTGGTCGTGGCGTACTTCGCGCCGGGCCTCATCGTGAACGGTCGAGGAGCAGAGCGCCAGAAGCGGATGATGTATGACCTGCCCGACATCCTCGATCAGATCACGATCTCGATCGAGGCGGGCATGGGCTTTGAGTCGGCGCTGTCACGTGTTGGCCAGAACAACCGCGGCCCGCTGGGTGAAGAGATCGTTCGGACCGTGCAGGACATGAACCTCGGCATGTCGCGACGGGATTCCTATCTCGCGCTCGCCAGCCGCAATGACGTCGACGACCTGAAACGATTCACCAAGAGCATTGTGCAGGCCGAGGAGTTCGGAGTTCCCATCTCCAAGGTGGTGCGGATCCAGGCTGAGGAGATGCGAGACAAGCGTCGACAACGAGCGCGCGAAACGGCTCAGAAGGTTCCGGTGAAGCTGCTCTTCCCGATGCTCACGTGTGTCATGCCGGTGTTGTTCATCGTGATCCTGACGCCCGCCTTCCTCGCAATGGGCGATTCGCTCTGACACTGACCGGGGCGCCGCGCGCGCCGCGTTCGGTTTGCGCCACAGATGGCGGACGATTTCTGGTGTGGCTGGAAGGCAGCCACAACGGGGCCATTTTCCGAAGTTTGATGTGGAGCTGCGTTGGTAGCCCTTATCGTGTTGCTCGGGGACTAACCGGGCTCCCTTAAGACCGTCAAGAGGAGCACTCCCATGCCCGAGCTTTTCGTACGCATGTGCGAGGTCAAGCTGGGCGGTGACGAATGACGTCTGACCTGGACCCGACGCCTGACGCTCAGGTCACTCGCGGGCGGATCATCGTGGTGGCCTCGCCCAAGGGTGGGGTGGGCAAGAGCACGGTGGCGACAAATCTCGCGATCCTGCTGGCCAAGCAGGACCCGCTGCAGACTGTCCTCGTCGACCTGGACATGCAGTTCGGCGACGTGGCGAGTCAGCTCGATCTCCGACCGGACCACACCATCAGCGACGCCGTGAGTGTGGGGCTCTCTGACACCACGCTGTTCAAGACCTTTCTGGCTCCTCATGCCAGTGGCCTCCTCGTCCTCGCCGGGGTTGAGTCGCCGGTTGCCGGCGGCCGGATCAGCGACGAGCAGGCTGCCGACGTGCTCAAGCTGCTTGCTTCAGAGTTCCCGGTCGTCATCGTCGACACGGGTAGCGGCTTGGTCGATCACACCCTTGCGGCGCTCGAGCTCGCCACCGATGTGGTCCTCGTGACGAACATGGGTGTTTCGAGCATCAAGTCTGTGCGCAGGGAACTGGACCTCCTCGCGGCATTGGACCTGACCTTCACCCGCCACGTCGTGCTCAACTTCTGCGACCGCATCTCGGGTCTGACGGTCGAGGTCGCCGAGGGTGTCGTCGGGTCTCCCATCGACGTGGTGCTGCCTCGAGTCGAGGATGGGCCACTCGCCGCGAACATCGGTATCCCGATCGTGCTCCGAAAGAAGCCGGGTGTGATGGGCAAGGGCCTGTCCGACCTCGCCACCCGCTTGGGGCTGGAATCACCGGTCGAGGAGGATGCCGGTCGCTGGGCAAGCAAGCGCTGGAAACGTCAAGGCGAGCTTCCTCCAGCAGAGCAGACCGCGGACCCGGAGCAGCTCCCGGAGCCAGAGCCGGAGCCGGAGCAGGCTCAGGTGCCGGAGCAGGCCCACGAGCCGGAGCAGAGCCCGGAGCCGGAGCTGGCCCCGGAGCCGGAGCAGAGCCCCAGTCCTATGAGCTGGCGTGAGAGGAAGAGCATGCGCGGGAGGGGCGAGGAGCGGCAGGCTCAGGAAGAGCGGACCGAGGAAGAGCTGGCTCCTTATGGGCTGGCTGAAGGCGGGACGGGTCAGGTCGCGAAGGCTGAGGAAGAGTCGGCTGAGGAAGAGTCGGCTGAGGAAGAGTCGGCTGAGGAAGAGTCGGCTGAGGAAGAGTCGGCTGAGGAAGAGCAGGCTGAGGAAGAGCAGGCTGAGGAAGAGCAGGCTGAGGAAGAGCAGGCTGAGGAAGAGCAGGCTGAGGAAGAGCAGGCTGAGGAAGAGCAGGCTGAGGAAGAGC
>JBBSJW010000010.1:0-54746 GCA_038256885.1 Propionibacteriales bacterium | reverse complement strand
TGCTCTCTATGAAGTCGAGCTCGTCGATCGACTTGATGGCGCGTGCAACATCGGCCTTGACCTCGGGATCCGAGAAGCTCGTGCCGTCGGGGGCGACCATGACCAGCTGGGCCGAAGCGCCGCTGAGCTGTGGAAACGTGCGCTGGAGCTTGTCGAGTGAAGCCTGAGACTCAGTGCCGGGGATGTCGAACGAGTTCTTGGTGCCCTCGGAGATCGCACCCATCAGTGCGCCGGAGCCGATCAGCAGCACGATCCAGAACGCCACGACGCGTCGCCGGTGCACGAACGACCAGCGGCCGAGGGAGTACAGGAGTGACGACACACGATAACGATACGTTTGTGTATTGGATACGTCAATGTATCCAAAGGCCTCGTTCTCGGTTATCGTGACGGAATGCCAACCACTGAGATGAAGAGCACGCGACGCCGTGAGGCGACCCGCGAGCGACTCCTCGATGCAGCGCGAGACGTCATGGCATCGAGTGGAATTCAGGGCGCGACAGTCGAGGAGATCTGCGAGCGGGCCGGGTTCACCCGGGGCGCGTTCTATTCCAACTTCGAGACCAAAGATGACCTCGTGCTCGACCTGTTCAGGCGCGAGAAGGACCTCATGCTGAGTCGGGTGCAGGCCGCTCTCGACATCGAGCTTCGGTCGCCGGCCGAGACCGATGCCGAGACAATTCTGCGGGTGCTCGACCAGTTCCTCGGGAGCCAGCCGACCGACCGTACGTGGTTCCTAGTGCACCAGGAGTTCGTGATCCACGGCGTGCGTCAACGCGAGATTGCCGACGTCTATCAGGAGCTCTGGACCCAGACCCAGGCAGAGTTCGCCACGATCATCACTGGCGCCGTTGAGACTCTCCAACGCAAGCTGGCCCTGCCTGTCGAGCAGATGACCCTCATCCTCATGGGCGTCTTCGATGAGGCGATGCGCAATGCCTTCCTGTCGACCAGCGCGGACGACTTCGACGCCACGGTGCTTCGCGAGATGCTCCCGGCACTGCTCATGGCGGTCTCAGAGCCGCTGTGAGTCAGGCTGAGAATCACGAGATCGTCGGACGCCTTCGAGTCGCTGGCTGCGTGTACGCCGAGGACGAAGCCGCGCTGCTCGTCGACGAGGCCGAGTCCGCTGACGAGCTGGAGGCGCTGGTCGCCAGACGGGTGGGCGGCGAACCGCTGGAGCACGTGCTGGGCTGGGTTGAGTTCGCCGGTCTGCGAATCGTTGTCCAGCCGGGGGTGTTCGTGCCGAGACGTCGTACGGAGGTACTCGTCAACGAAGCCGGCAGGCTGGCCAGGCCGGGCGCGATCGTGGTCGACCTGTGCTGCGGTGCGGGTGCCATTGGAGCTGTGCTGCTCGAGACCTGCGAGGGCATCGAGCTGCATGCCGCCGACATCGATCCCGCCGCTGTCGCGTGCGCTCGACTCAATCTCGAGCCAGAGGTGCGGGCGCACGAAGGCGACTTGTTCGCTGCGCTCCCCGTCGAGCTGAAGGGCCGCGTCGACATCGTGGTCGTCAACGCGCCCTACGTACCAACTGATGCGATCGAGCTGATGCCGCCAGAAGCTCGCCTGTACGAGGCCAGAGTCGCGTTGAACGGGGGAGCCGATGGTGTGGACATGCACCGCCGCATCGCCGCTGAAGTTGGCAAGTGGTTGGTGCCCGACGGGTACGTGGTGATCGAGACGAGCCAGGAGCAGGCGCCGCTGACGATTTCCGTTCTCGAGGACGCCGGCTTTTCGGCGTGGATGGAGCGCGACGAAGAAGTCGATGGCACAGCAGTGATTGGAACTCGCCCCGTTTGACTGTGGACGGCTGGTGCGCGGTGTCGGAGCGGACTGACACAGTGGCTATATGACGACCGCGAGCACCGAGACCGCCGCCCTCGACGCGCTGCGCACGCTGACGGGCCGCGAGGACGCGGTGTTCCATGACGGTCAGCTCGAGGCGATTCGTGCTCTCGTGGACGACCACAGCCGGGCGCTTGTCGTTCAGCGAACGGGTTGGGGCAAGTCAGCGGTTTACTTCATCGCGACGTTGCTGCTGCGCCAGCGCGGTGCCGGGCCAACGTTGCTCGTATCTCCGCTGCTGGCCCTCATGCGCGACCAGGTGGCGGCTGCGGCTCGAGCCGGCGTACGAGCCGTTGCGATCAACTCAGCCAACCCGCACGAGTGGGACGAGACGCTCGCCAAGCTTGCCGCCGACGAGGTCGACGTGCTTCTGGTCTCGCCCGAACGGCTCAACAACCCCCGCTTCCGCGATGAGCAGCTGCCCGACCTGATCGCCCGCATGGGGATGCTGGTCGTCGACGAGGCGCACTGCATCTCCGACTGGGGCCACGACTTTCGACCCGACTACCGCCGCCTGGCCGAGCTCATTGCCGCATTGCCGACGGATCTACCAGTGCTCGCCACGACTGCGACGGCAAATGAGCGGGTCGTTGTTGACGTCGCTGAGCAGCTTGGCGCTGCCGGTGAAGTTCTCACGATTCGTGGTTCGCTCGCCCGTACGTCGTTGCGGCTCGGCGTGCTCCAGCTGTCCGACTCGCGAGCACGGCTTGGCTGGTTGCTGAGCCATCTGGGCGACATGCCGGGCAGCGGCATCATCTACACGCTCACCGTGTCGGCGGCCGAAGACACGGCCCGCCTCCTGCGAGACGCAGGTCATCAGGTGCGCGCCTACACAGGCCGTACGGATACCGACCAGCGCGAGGAGTTGGAGCGGCAGCTCAAGGACAACGAGCTCAAGGCGCTGGTCGCCACGAGCGCGCTCGGCATGGGGTTCGACAAACCTGACCTCGGCTTCGTGATCCATCTCGGCGCTCCATCCTCACCGGTCGCCTACTACCACCAGGTCGGTCGCGCCGGTCGCGCCACCGAGAGCGCCGACGTGCTGCTGCTCCCGGGCCGCGAGGACCCCGACATCTGGCACTACTTCGCGACCTCGTCGATGCCCAACGAGGCGCGGGCCGCCGCCGTCATCAATGCGCTCAGTGACTCGCCGATCTCGACACCTGCACTCGAAGCCCTGGTTGACCTGCGCCGTACGCCGCTGGAGCTTCTGCTGAAGGTGCTCGACGTCGACGGCGCCGTACGCAAGGTCACCGGAGGGTGGATCGCGACCGGCCAGCCATGGACGTACGACAAAGAACGCTACGAACGCATCGCCGAGGCGCGCGATGCCGAGCAGCAGTCGATGGTCACCTACGAGACATCGAGCTCTTGCCGCATGGAGATGCTGCAAGCCGACCTCGATGACCCGACGGCTGCGCCCTGCGGCCGCTGCGACAACTGTGTGGGCGCTTGGTACCCCGCTGCCGTGGACGAGTCTGCGGCACAGGTTGCTGCGTCGTCGCTCGACAAGGTTGGCGTCGAGATCGACCCCCGCGCACTGTGGCCGACCGGCTCCCAGCACGCAAAGGGCAAGATCGCCGAGACCGATCGGGCCGAGCCAGGTCGTGCCGTCGCCCGACTCACAGATCTGGGTTGGGGAGGGACGCTGCGTGAAGTGTTTGCGGCCGGTGCCGCCGACGCACCCATCACAGACGCACTGCTGGGCGCTTGCGTACGAGTGCTCAAGGACTGGGCGTGGGACGAACGACCCGCTGCCGTCGTCAACATCCCGTCGCGATCAAAGCCACTGCTGGTGGACTCATTCGCGCGGAGGATTGCCCGGATCGGTCAGCTCCAGGACCTCGGTTCCCTCGACCTGGTGGGCGAAGGTCCACGAGGAGAACCCGGCGGCAACAGCGCCTACCGGCTCGCCGGCGTGTGGGGCGCATTCAACGTTGGTGCCGAGCTCGCCCAACAGATCCAAGCGCTCGAGGGCAAACCGATCCTGCTGATTGACGACAGGGTCGACAGCCGCTGGACCATGACGGTCGCTGCGCGCGAGCTGCGCGGCAATGGTGCAGGCCAGGTCCTTCCATTCGCACTCGCTGTGGTGGCCTGACCCGCGCCGTTAGAGTTCTGGCATGCCCACCTTGCGTGAAGTAGTCGCCGTCCTCGACGGCCTGTATGACCCGCGTTGGGCCGACGACTGGGACGCCGTTGGCACTGTCACGGGTGACCCCGACGCGAACGTCTCCAAGGTGTTGTTTGCAGTCGACCCTGTTCAAGCCGTCGTGGACGAAGCCATCGCCTGGGGAGCCGACCTGGTCGTGGTCCACCACCCGCTCTACCTCAAGGGCGTCACCTCGGTCGCTGCGACGAGCTCCAAGGGTCGAGTGATCCATGACCTCATCAAGAACGGCATCGCCCTCCACACCTGCCACACCAATGCCGACAGCTCACCGCTCGGCGTCTCCGAGTCCATGGCTCTCGCGATTGGTCTGACGGACGTTCGCCCACTCGCAGCAGACCCCGCCGAGCCGATCGACAAGTGGATCGTGTTCGCGCCCACCGCGGATGCCGACAAGGTGGCCGCGGCGATGCACGGAGCCGGCGCCGGGCGGATCGGTGACTACGATTCGGCACAGTTCCAGTCAACGGGCTTCGGATCGTTCCGCCCGCTCGATGGCGCCAACCCCGCCGTGGGCACGGTCGGAGCAGTTGAGCAGGTCGCCGAGACCCGGATCGAGATGATCGCCGATCGCCGCCTGCGCGAAACCATACGCACCGCGATGCTCGAGGCTCACCCGTACGAGGAAGCCGCCTACGACGTGCTCGAGCTGGCCGCGCGCAGCTCCGACCGTGGACACGGACGTATCGGAACGCTGAAGACGCCGATGACGCTGGCCGACTTCGCGAGGCAGGTGACCGAGCGTCTGCCGTCGCATCACAGTGCGACGCGGGTGGCCGGAGAACGCACTCGCATCATCACCACGGTGGGACTCTGTGGCGGTTCCGGAGACTTCCTGTTGCCGGTCGCTGACGCTGCGGGCGCAGACGTCTACGTCACCTCTGACCTCAAGCACCACCCGGTCAGCGAGCACCTTGAGAACCCCGATGCCTGCGCTGTCATCGACGTTCCGCACTGGGCGGCCGAATCGACCTGGCTCCCCGTGGCGGCGGAGGCACTGAAAGCTCGAGTCTCGGGCGCCGACGTACGAGTCTCGGAGCTGGTGACCGATCCGTGGACCGCCCACGTGCCCGGTACGGTGTCCCTGTGAAAGCCGATCCCACAGCCCAGGCCGCCCTGCTCGACCTCCAGGCGACGGACTCGACGCTCGCCCAGCTCAACCATCGCCGCAAGTCCCTTCCGGAGCACGCCAAGATCGAGGAGCTGCAGGCTCGCGTTGCCCAGCTCGATGGCACTCGCATCGAGGCCGCCACAGCCGTCGACGACCTGACCCGCGACCAGCGCAAGGCAGACGCTGAGGTCGAGCTGGTCAAGACCCGCCGTGCCCGCGACGAAGAGCGCCTCGCTTCCGGTGCGATCACCAACCCCAAGGATCTCGCCAGCCTGCAGCACGAGCTGACTGCCCTTGAGCGCCGCATCACGACGCTCGAGGATGAGGAGCTCGAGATCATGGAGGCGCTCGAAGAGGCACAGTCCGCACTCGACGCATTTCAGATCGAGCTGTCGAACATGCAGGTCGAGCTCGACCAGACCATCGCCGCCCGCGACGCTGCTGTGGCTGTGCTCGACGAGCAGATCGCCGATGCTGAGTCCGAGCGGGCCTTGAGTGCGCTCGGCGTACCCGACGACCTCACCAGCCTTTATGACAAGGTGCGCGCGCAGTACGGCGGCCTTGGCGCTGCCGCCCTCCGCGCCAAGAAGTGTGAAGGCTGTCGGCTCGAAATCAACAGCGCCGATCTGCGCGAGCTCGCGGCGCTGCCCCAGGACGAGGTGTTGCGCTGCCCCGAGTGCAGTCGCATCCTCGTACGCACTGCTGAGTCAGGGCTGTGACGGCTCGCATCATCGTCGAGGCTGATGGCGGGTCGCGAGGCAATCCGGGACCCGCGGCGTACGGTGCCCTGATCCGCGACGCCGACACCGGCACTGTGATCGCCGAACGAGGCGAGACGATCGGTGTCGCCACCAACAACGTCGCCGAGTACAGCGGCCTCATCGCCGGGCTCGAGCTCGCGCGAGAGCATGCGCCCGGCGCCGAGGTCGAAGTACGTATGGACTCCAAGCTCGTCATCGAGCAGATGGCGGGTCGCTGGAAGATCAAGCACGCCGACATGAAGTCGCTCGGCGCGAAGGCACGGACTCTTGCCCCGGCAAACGTCGTGTGGACCTGGATCCCGCGCGGGGAGAATTCCGCCGCCGATGCCCTGGTCAACGCGGCGCTGGATGGGAGCCCAGCCAAGAAGACCGAGAAGAACCCGCTCGTCGGCTGGAAGAGCGGGCTCGATGGTGCTCCGACCACGATCGTCCTGCTGCGGCATGGTGTCACCGAGTCGACCGACCGCAAGCTGTTCTGCGGCAGAGGCGGTGCTGATCCCGGCCTCACGAAGACGGGCGAGGAGCAGGCGCAGCGGGCTGCCGCGTGGATCGCCAATCACGGTGGCGCCGACGCCATCATCGCGTCGCCACTGCAGCGCACTCGAGAGACCGCGGGCTTCGTCTCCCGCGAGCTGGGCCTCGACGTCGAGCTCGAGGCCGGCATCGCCGAGGCCGCCTTTGGCGAGTGGGACGGATTCAGCTTCCCCGAGGTGCTCGAACGCTGGCCGAGCGAGCTTGACGAGTGGTTGAGCTCGACGGCGATCGCGCCGCCGGGTGGCGAGGCGTTTGATGCCGTGTCGGATCGGGTGACAGCGGCGCGAGACCGGATCGTCGCGGCGTACCCCGGCAAGACCGTCGTCGCGGTCAGCCACGTGACACCGATCAAGATGATGGTGCGGCTCGCACTGGATGCGCCGATGCCGGTGATCTACAAGATGGAGCTTGCTCCGGCGTCCATCACGACGATCAGCTGGTGGGCGGACGGCACACCTTCCCTGCGCAATTTCTCCGTCGTCCCCGACTAGATCTCCGCGACGACGACGTCTAGGCGCTGTCCCTGACGCTCGACTGTCCAGCCGAGCCCACCCAGCAGATCCTGCAGCTCGGCGACCGAACCCGGATCTGCACCAGACTCGAGCAGCGCTCGTACGATGCGCCCCTTCGTCGCCTTGTTGAAGTGGCTGACGACCTTGCGTACGCCTTGGTGCTCGTGGAGCACCCGCATCGTCACGGTGCGATCGGCGAGGTCAGCCGGCGGCTTGCCCAACGCGGCGTACATGCCCGATCGCAGGTCGATCAGCAGCCCGTCTCCGGCGGCGTCACGAAGGACGCGGGGGAGCGGAGTACGCCAGCGGCTAGCCACCGTGCCGAGTCGCGGCAGTGATCCGTCGCCGGACAGACGGTACGCAGGGATGTGATCGCTGGGCCGTACGAGACCGAACAATGCACTCGCGATCGCCAACGACTCATCTGCGCGCACGCGCGATACCGGATCGAGGGTCGGCAGGTCGAGCATCGAATACAGGACGCCGGTATAGATCTCGTCGGCGCGCGCTGTCGGCTCCTCGTCGAGACCTGCGTTGATCTCGATCGCCTCTGCCTGCGTCGGCCCCAGGCCGAGGGCCTGCATCGCCCGTTTGGGATTGCCCGAGCACATCTTGATCAGCGTGCGGAGGAGCTGGGCGCGTACTGGCGTGAGAGTGAGGAACGACAGCGACTCGAGATCGAGCGGCGTTCCGGCAACGGGGCGGGTCTTGCCCTCAGAAGGCGGGAGCAGGATCAGCACCGGATGAACTTATCCGATGAGCATCCAAACTCCGACAGCGGCGAACACGCCAGCCGAGACGAGATGGACCGTACGGATGGGGATGACCTGCAACAGCGCGCGCCCAGCCCACACCGCAAGCACGATCGAGATCAGCATGCCGATCGTGCTGCCGATCCAGATCAGCAGCCAGTGGTACTGAGTCGAGAGCGTCATCGTGGCCAGCATCGTCTTGTCGCCGAGCTCGGCCAGCGCGAATGCCACGCCCACGACGACCACGGCTGCGCCGCCCTTGGCCCTCTCGACGGGCGGCTCGTCGCCCTGCAAATTGCGCAGGGTCCAGAGTGCAAACAGGATGAACAGGACGCCCGCTGCGATGCGTACGCCACGCTCGGGCAGGTTGTCGCCGATGACATTGCCCACGGCGGCCGACACGAAGTTGATCAGGGCGCACGCGATGCCCGCGCCGAGGATCACGGTGCGCGACCGGAAGCGGGTGGCGAAGGTCATCGACATGAGCTGGCTCTTGTCACCGAGCTCGGCGATGAACACCAAACCGGCGCTCAAAAGGACCGCGTACACGACAAAGGCTCCTCGTCCGCCTGGACGAAGAGCCTGGGTACGAGTCTTCGACCAGGCATCGTCAATTGACAACTACTGGTCGAAAGTCTCGTCCGCCCCCGCACTCAAACAACAGAGTGCGATGGCCTGAAGCACCGGATCCCACAACTTCGTGAACTCAGTATGTCGATGCAACCGTTGGGGACTACTCCCTTTCGTACGGCAAGCCTAGCCCATGCCCCGCGACGCTAGACTGAGAGACGCGAATGAGTCGGCCGGGCGGCCGCGGCACTCTCTGCCTTCGGGTGGGAGGTGTCGAGGAAAGTCCGGACTCCGTAGAGCGACGGTGGTGGCCAACAGCCACCCACGGCGACGTGCGGGACAGTGCCACAGAAATCAAACCGCCAGCGGCCTTTTCGAAGGTGCGGGTAAGGGTGAAACGGTGAGGTAAGAGCTCACCAGCGCTCCGGGTGACCGGGGCGGCTAGGTAAACCCCACCGGGAGCAAGACCAAGAGGACCTTAGGGTCTGCGCTGACGGGCTGCTCGTCCAATGTCAGCGGGTAGGTCGCACGAGGCGTTCAGCAATGGACGTCCCAGATGGATGGTCGCCCACGACAGGATCCGGCTTACAGGCCGGCTCATTCGCACCATAGTCTCTGACCTGCGCAAACGTGGATCTAGGTCTCGGCCGGTCCGCGAGGAGTCCGCAAGAATCGGAGTTTACGCATTCTCGCGGTCCGCGGATGCTGCGTTGTGTGGTGCTCCAAGCACGGCATCGATCGCGGCGCGAGTCCGAACGATGCCGGGACGGCCTCTGTTCTCGGCGTACGGGTTCGTTCCCATCGAGGATGTCGAGGATGACCGCGGTGGCGTTCCTTTGCCCTGGTCAAGATGGAGAAGCAGATCGACCCGGCCATGCTGCCGGGATAGCCCTTCGCGTGCGGCGGTAACCCTCCGTCGAGCCAGACGCCCTCACCTCGGCAGATCCGGATGTCCGGCAGGCGGCGGGATGATGCACCTTTGCAACTTGGGCCCGGCCACACGAGTCGGCGAGCAGTCGGCACGTGTAGAAGTGCGTGAGGACCCGCGACGAGCTTGTTCCCCTGCCCGTCCGGATGTGGTTGTCTGACAACCACCGGAGACGGGCGCTTGTTCTCAGGCAGGAGGCCAACGATGCTGAAGAAGGCTGCGCGAGAGGCCGACGCGTTGGCCAAAGTGCTTCCGGACACCGACCTCGGCAAGGCCACAGCTCGAGCCGACATCGCCCGCCTCGGCAACGAGTGCGGCTGCGCGACGGGCGGTGTGTCCCTGATCGCTGCGAGTCTGCTCGTCGGGGCGTACGCCGTGCTGTTCGGCGAGTTCGGTGTGCGTCTCGTCGTGCTCGGCCTCGTCTTCGTCTTCGTGGCCTCCGTGCTGGGCAAGCTGACCGGGGTCCTGATCGCGGTCGCGCGGCTCGCCGTCATCAGACGACGACTCGCCGGTCGTGTGCCAGGCGTCGTCGATCAAACACCGCGAACGGCCGCAGGCGGAGCCTGAGATGTCCACCTGTACGACGTGGGTCACCCGATTCGTCATCCAGTGTAAGAACTGGTCCATGAAGGTCGACTACGAGTGCACGCAGTGGGCCGACGAAGGATCGGCCGAGTGCGAGGAATGGGCAGACAAGGGCCACCGTGAGTGCGAGGAGTGGGGCAAGAAGTGCCACTGGTACACGCCGTGGAACTGCGTCGCCGAGTGGTTCTGCAAGGGCTGGTACTGGGTCGCCGAGTGGGTCTGCAAGGGCTGGTACTGGGTCGCCAAGTGGGTCTGCAAGGTCTGGGCCTGGATCGTGCGGAGGGCCTGCATCGTCTTCTCCTGGGTCGTCAACCTGGTGTGCGTCGCGTGGGACGGGCTGCGCTGTGCGCTGATGGCGGCGTGGGAACTCATCAAGGGTCTGTCCAGCAGCGGCAGACCTGAGCGGCCCAAGATCGACCGGGTGTTCGTGCTGATGCTGGAGAACCGTTCGTTCGACCACATGCTCGGCTTCAGCGCTCTCACCGGGGTGGACATCCACGGCTCGCCCACGTCCGCCGACGACGCCAACCCGGCCGTTCACGTCAACCTCATCCCAATGACCAATCAGCCGGTGCCGGTCACGGCGACCCCACCCGCCGACTTCGCGCTCAAGGACGTGGACAAGGATCCGGGCCACTCATTCACGGATGCCCTGGAGTCGCTGTGCGGTCCCGGTGTCATCAACTACGACCCGACTGTCGGTTACCCATTGATCGACAATTCGGGTTTTGTCGCCAACTACATCGCGCACGGCTGTGCGGTGCCAGAGCGGGCGATGCGGTGCTTCGACCGCGAGCAGCTTCCGGTGATGAACGCGTTGGCCCGCGAGTTCGCGGTCTGTGACGCGTGGTTCTCGTCGCTACCGGGCCCGACCTGGCCGAACCGATTCTTCGCGATGGCAGCGTCCTCGGGAGGACTGGACGACAGCCCCAGCACCGCCGACACCATCGCGTCGGTCTCGGTCGGCGGCTACCGGTTCTACAACGGGACGATCTTCGACCGCCTCGACGACAAATGTATCCCGTGGAGCGTCGTCGAGGGCGACGAGTTCCCGGTCGCCTTCGCGATGGCAGGGATGAACTACAACGCACTGCAGGGACGCTTCTCCAACTTCGACGACTTCGTGTCGGAGGTCGCCGATCCGTCGTACGAGCCGAAGTACGTCTTCATCGAGCCGCAGTACGGCGAAAGCACCTTCGGCATCACCGGGCCCGGCGACTACACGTGCGGCAACTCAATGCACCCCCTCGACGACGTCGTCGCTGGAGAGCAGTTGCTCAAGGAAACGTACGAGGCGATCCGCAACTCCCCGCACTGGGAGAGCAGTGTGCTCATCGTGACCTTCGACGAGCACGGCGGCTTCTACGACCACGTGCCGCCACCCGCAGCCACCCCGCCCGGCGACGTCCAGGTCGATGACTACGCCAAGCACGGCTTTCTGTTCGACCGCCTCGGCGTTCGGGTGCCATCCCTGGTGATCTCGCCATGGGTACGACGCGGCGTGATCGACCACACGACATACGACCACACGTCGATTCTGGCGACCGCCGAGCGCCTCTACGGGATGAGCGCGCTGACCGCGCGGGACCGCGACGCGAACGACCTGCTGCACCTGATCTCCCTGGAGGCGCCGCGGACCGACGCACCCACAACGCTGCCGTCACCGGCACGCAATCCCGACCCGATCCACTGCTCCGATGAGCCTGTATCCGAGGACGAGCTGCTGCGGCGACGCGCAGAGCTCCGACTCAGCCACACCGCCGCGCGGAGGCAGGAGGAGCCGGACGAGGTCGTCGGCTCGACGCAGATCGGCTTCGCCCAGGTCGCGCTCATGAAAGTGCTCCAGACCGCGGAGTACCCCGAGCGGGAGCGCTGGATCGAGCAGTTCGAAGCCATCGAGACGAACACCGACGCGGTGCTGTTCATCACCGAGGCAAAGCTCCAGATCCGCTACGACATCGACTTCAAACGTGACCGCCGACCCGGACCGGATCGGCTGGTTCCGCGGCATCCCCGGCGACGATGACAGCATTCGACATGCGGCGCACGCGGCGGTATGGCGCGACCTGGCGAATAGCGAGCCGCGCGCCGCGAACGGGCGCGTTTGATGGTGGGTTCAGGGCGCGCCACCTTCAAGGACTTCGTCGCCGAGTTGCGCGGCTGACTCAGAGCAGCGACGAGACTGCATCGGCTGTTGCGAGGACGCGGTCCACGAGGGCGTTGAACTCTGCGGGTTGGTCGTACATGACGAAGTGTCGGCCGGTCATGAACACCAGGTCCACCTCCGGGATGCCTGAGATCTGTGCCTGCCATTGCGCTCGGAGCTCCGTGGGCACGGTCGCGGACTCGGTCGACACCACGACCGTGACCGGTGCGTCGATCCTGCTCAGATCTTCTCGAATGTCCGTGGCGACGCCCTCGCCGTACAGCTGGGCCAAGGTCTCGACGTCGGACTGTGCGCAGGCAGCGAGCACTCGATTGCGGTCCTCCGCCGTCGTGAACATTCCGCTCATGTTCTGCCGGACCCAAGCGTCCAGTTCCTCGGCCGTCATCGCCCGGAACTTCTCCACCCTCGGCTGGACGATGGCCGCTGCCCGAGACTCCGTCATCGTGGCGTTGCTGGCACCGGCCAGGAACGGCAGCCCCTCCACGTCGATGACTGCGCCCAGACCCGGCAAGTTCTCCGCGAGCCAGAGGGCCATGTGCCCGCCGAGGCTGTGGCCTACGATCACAGCGTCACTCAGATCGTTCTTAACGATGTAGCGCTCGAGTTCAGCGCGGATCCGTTTCAAGGTGGGCTTCGCGACGGGCGGCGCCCCCGCGAAGCCCGCGAACGTCACCTGATGCGCCTCGATGTTGTTGTTCAGCTCAGAGACCGTGCGGTCCCACACTCGGCCGCTGCACGCGAAGCCCGGGATGAAGATCACCGGTCGGCCACGACCGGTCACCTCGACCTGGAAGGTTGTCGGGAGGAAGTTCATGACTCAAGGTTCGCTTCGGCCGACGTCCGCCACATGGGGGCGGGCCGACATTCAGATCACCCGCGCCACCAAGTAACTCTGGGATACTCACACCGTGCGAGATTTCCTCTGCCCGTCGGTCATCGGACGGGACCGCGAGATCGCGGAGCTGGCCGAGGCGCTACGCCGCGCAGCCGACTCGCAGGGATCGGCCTTCTTCCTGGTGGGCGAGGCCGGTATCGGCAAATCGAGACTCGTACGGGAACTGGTCGACACCGCTCGCGGTCTGCCGCTGCCGGTGTTGCTCGGTCGGGCAGCCCAGTCGACCGGAACGGTCGCCTACAGGCCGGTCTCCGAGGCGCTGTTCTCGTACTTCCGCGGTTCGGACCTTCCGGAGGTCGCGGAGCTGGGACCGTTTCGCGGCTCGCTCGCCCGGCTCGTGCCGCAGTGGCGCGAGGACAATGTACGAGGTGATGGCGACTCTGTGGTCATGCTCGCCGAGGCCATCCTGCGGCTGTTGCGCGTGGTGGCTGGGAAGACCGGTTGTGTGCTCGTGTTGGAGGACCTGCATTGGGCGGACCCGGAGACCCTGGCAATCGTCGAGTACCTGAGCGAAAACCTGTCCTCCGAGCCGGTACTGCTGCTGTGCTCGGTGCGATCGGAACCCGGTCCGGCCCTCGACCTGGCGAACTCGCTGGCCGCGCGCCGTACGGTCTCGATCGCGAACCTCTCACGGTTGGATCCGGCCGACACTGTTGCCATGGGGCGGGCCTGCCTGTCTGCGTCGGATCTGCCCGACCAGGTGCGCACACTGCTCGAGGCGAACGCCGATGGTCTGCCCTTCTTCGTCGAGGAGTTGCTCGCCGCTGCGGTCGACGCGGGCGCACTCGTGCTGAGCGACGGGGGCTGGGCAGTGCAGGGCCAGGTCGAGCCACAGGCCCCGCGCACCTTCATCGACAGCATCGACCGCCGCCTCGCGTCGCTGGGAGACGCAGCACGGATCCTGGTCACTGCCGCAGTGCTCGGCCGGCGGTTTGATTGGGTTGTTTTGTGCGACGTCACCGGCCAACCGCAGGAGGTTGTCCTTGACGCGCTGCGCGCTGGCGTCGACGCCCAACTGCTCGCCTCCGACCCGGCAACGCCAGGGTCGATGGAGTTCCGGCACGCACTCACGCGCGACGCGATCCTCGGGCGTTTGTTGGCGGTCGAGTGGGCCGCGATCGCCCGGCGCGCACTGGAGGCGATCATGTCCGCACGCCCAGATCTCCCCGGTGAGTGGTGCGATGTTAGCGCCCGGCTGGCCGAGCGGGCCGGCGATTCGCGCGCGGCGTCCCTGCTGCTCGAGTCGGGTCGCAGATCGCTCGCGCAGGGTGCGCTTGCCAGCGCCGAAGACGCCTTCCAACGAGCCCGCTGTCTCGCCCTTGATCACGCCGTCAGGGCCGACGCCACCGAGGCCTTGTGCGAGACCCTCGCTCTTGCCGGAAAGGTCGATGACGCACTCGAACTCGGACAAGTACTCACCAGCGCGTTGAACGTGGTCGCGGCACCACCGCACCGACTCGGCTCGGTGCATTCGCGGCTCGCCGGTGCGGCGGCCGCCGCCAGCCGGTGGGACGTTGCCCAGGAGCACCTTGAGCTCGCGCTCCGTCATGCCCACGAGGCCGAGGACCCGAGTCTGATTGCGCGGGTGAACGTCATCGCCGCCCAGATCTCCTACGGCCGGGGTGACGCCGACCAGGCAGCGGAACTCGCTCGATCGGTGCTGACTGAGGTCGAGGACACGGGTCCGTACGATGCGACCTGCGAAGCGCTGCTGCTGCTCGGCCACTGCGCGCGGGTCAATGACGTGGACCGTGCCGAACAGGCCTATCTGCAAGCGGTCACCGTCGCCGAACGCCACGGGTTGGAACTGCTGCGAGGGCGCGCGCTGTTCGAGGTCGGCACGATCGACTTCATGACTCTCCGTACGCCGACATACCTGGACGCGGCGCGCGAAGTCGCCGCGTCGACGGGCGCGCTCGCGACGGTGGCCCAGATCGACATGCATCTCGGCGCATGGTTCACCTTCCACTTCGACCACGAACGGGCGATCGAGGCCTGTCGTCGGTCGAACGAGATCGCCCGCCGACTGCGGATGCACGAGCTGGCCGCGATCAACCTAGTCGGTGAGGCGGGGGCAATGGGCCGCCTTGGTGAGGGTGACCGGATGCAGCCACTGCTCGACGAGGCAACGGCCCTTGCGGGTGACGAGGTCGGCGTCGTGGGACTCATCTGGGGCCTATGCCGCGGAGAGCTGTCCCTGATCGCTGAGAACCGGCGGCGGGGTCTCCGCGAACTGGACACGATGATGGACCTCCTGCGCACGAACGCCGTCAGCCCGCCGATCCCGCAGCGCGGCTTGTGGGCGCTCGTGCGAGCGGTCGAGGACCTTGACGGCGAGGCCGCCTGCGCCGAGGTGCGGGCCTCCGGCGCAACCGCCCAACAACTCAACCTGGGGTTCGCGCATTATGCAGACTCGGTCCTAGCCGGCCGCGCCGGTCGTCCCGACGATGCACTGGCGTCCTTCGCCGCCGGCACCGGTGCCCTCGCCGACCTGACCTGGTACCGCCATTTCGCTCAACGCCTGGTCGCCGAAGCCGCGATCGCTGATGGATGGGGTGATCCGGCCGCGTGGCTGATGCCGGCGCTGGCCCACTTCGAGGAACACGGCCAGGATCGCCTGGTAGCGGCCTGTCGCTCGCTGTTGGGCAAGGCCGGCGCTCCGATCCCGCGCCGCGGCAGTCGCGGTTCCCGGGTCCCGCTGGCCCTGCGCGAACGCGGTGTGACTGAGCGCGAGGTCGAGGTGCTCGCGCTGCTCGCGGACGGGCTCGGCAACAAGGAGATCGCGAGCCGGCTGTTCCTCTCCCCGCGGACGGTGGAGCGGCACATCGCCAATCTGAAGGTCAGAACGGACGTCAACACTCGTACCGAGCTCGTCGCGTTCGCCGCCCATGCCGCGCTGAGTTAGTTGGGGGACCCAGTCACCTGAGTGTCGGTTGCGCCCCATGTTTCGGCAGGGCGCGAACGTCAGGCTCCTCTCATTAGTCCAACGATGAAGGAGCACATCATGACCACCACGACCCAGATTCGGATCGCCCACGACCGCGTGGGGGACGGTGAGCCCGCCTTGCTGATGCTGCCCGGCTGGTGCGCCGACCGCACCTATTTCCACGACCTGATCGGACTCACCGGCCGCAACCGCACCTCGGTCGCGCTCGACTGGCGGGGGCACGGGGGTTCGGAGCGGCCCGAGGACGACTTCGGATCGACCGACCTGGTCGACGATGCCGTGTCGGTGATCGAACAAGCCGGCCTGGACCGCGTGGTGCCCGTCGGGGCGTCGCATTCCGGCTGGGTAGCCATCGAACTGCGTCGCCGTCTCGGTGCGGACAGGGTCCCCGGCTTCGTGTCACTGAGCTGGATGGTTCTCGGCCCTCCGCCCCCGTTCCTTCCCGCGCTGGCCGGCCTGCAGGACCCGGAGCACTGGGAGCAGGTCCGAGACGGCCTCCTCGAGATGTGGACGACGGGCGTGACCTCCCGCGCCGTACACGACTACGTGGCGCGCATGGGAACCTACGACTTCGACATGTGGTCACGCGCCGGTCGTGAGATCGCCGGTGACTTTGAGGCGAACGGATCGCCGGTCGCGGCACTCGCCGAGAGCAAGATGCCCACGCTGCACGTCTACGCGCAGCCGACCGACGACTCCTTCCTGGAGGCTCAGCAGGAGTTCGCGGGCGCAAACCCGTGGTTCCACGTCCAGCGGGTGCCCGGGTGCAGTCACTTCCCAGGAATCGAGGAGCCGGTGCACACCGCCTCCGCGATCGAGTCGTTCGTCAGCGGACTGTGAGGGGGACGTCAATGATCACCAACCTCAGTGACTTCCACCCGACGTGGGCCCAACGGTTCAACGACCGGGACTTGGACGGCATGCTCGCGCTCGGCGAGGAAGGCGCCGCCTTCGTGCCGCAGCCGGGCAACGTCATCTCCGCGGCCGGGGACGTGCGCGCCGCGCTGGAGTGGTTCCTGTCCCTGAACGCGCCGATCAAGCTCGAGGTCAGGCACGCCATCGAGACCGGAGACCTCGGGCTCGTCGTCGCGGATTGGGAGCTGTCCGGCACCGACCCCGACGGTGCTCCCGTCGAACTCAAGGGCTCCACAGCCGACGTCGTACGCCGTGGCGCAGAAGGCTGGAAGCTCGTGATCGATAATCCATTCGGTACGGCGTAAAGCGTCGCGCGGCGGCGTCTCACCGGGCGGATCGCGGCCGATTGACGGACGTCGCTGACGAGCGGATCGCAGCATTAGCGTGCGTTCGCCTAGCCCGGATCATCAGCGTCATCTCGCGCGGCATCTAAGGCGTCGCGGTACGCAACGACGGCCGAAACGCGCCGATGGGTTTCTGGGGCATCGGCGAGTTCGAACTTCCGGAAGATCGATGTGGCGTGCTTTTCGACCGATGACAGTGACAGGTGCAGCGTCTTGGCAATCACGGGGTTGGACATGCCTTCGGCCATGGCCTCGAGAACAGTCAACTCGCGGGACGTGAGTCGCGCCAATACGCCAGGTGGAGCAACCGGTCGGACACGACGCCCCATTCGCTCGCGCACCTCGGCGAGTTCGTCTGACAGCGAATCGATGTGTCGCATGACCGGGCCGAAGGCAACAGCCAGCGGGAACACCGGCGCACCGAGAAGGAAGAGAACCGTGACGGCCCCTTGCTGTTTGGCGCCTAGGAGGGTTCCGGCGATGACGAGTGCAGCGATGACGCCCAAGCCAGCGATGGGCCATCGCATCGCCGCTCGGTCATCTACTTCGGCGCGCCGGTAGCGCACGATGAACGTGACCACGGCGAGCAGCGGAAGCAACATCAGTGGCGCAGCCGCGAGGCTCGCGGCGCCCTCCGGTAGAAGCTGAATCACCGGACCGAGCTCTCGCGCGTCGTCGAAAATGGCCGGGGTGGGGCCTGATACGGCTGCGAGCAGCGGCCCAGCGGCAGCAAGCGCCGCCGCCGGCGCGATCAGTTTGGCCGAGGGATGTTGGTCGGGATACACCGCGGCCAGCCAGACGAAGGCGACGAACCCACCCACGAAGAGCAACTGCGACGCCAGGTGAATCCAATTGGCAACCCCGCCGTTGGCCGCAAGCGCTTGGCTCGCGCCGAGGAAGGCTAAGAGGTGTGTACACCCCACCGCGGCCAGTCCGCCAACCACTCGGGCCGGCGTTCCCAAGCGATAGCCGATCAGCCCAGCGGCGAGAAAGCAGGCCGGGACGATGAGGATTTCGAGCACGTGCCAATTCTGGCCCTTCGCGCGGTCCTTCACCCTGCGGTCGACCGTAAAGCTCTGACATTGCGGTCAACCACGTAGTGCTCGCCATGACCGATTCCTAGCGTCGATGACGTCCACCCCCGAACTGAAAGAAACAGTCATGACCGCATTCCAGCGAGCGGCGCAGGTGCTCATGGTGATCTTCGGCCTGCTCACGATCGTCTTCTACTCATCTGTCTATACCGCTACGGGCGACGACGCATTCCCTGACGACGCCAATGCCCTCATTGCCACGGGAGGCGCAGCTCTGGGCGTCCTGGCGATCGCGCTCGCCACCGCTGGCATCAACTCCGGCGAACGGTGGGCATGGCTTGCCCTCTGGGTACTGCCGGTCTTCTTCATCGCACACGCAGTGCTTCTCGGCACCTGGATACCCGACGGCGTCTTCGCAGTGATCAGCGTCGCTGCGCTGGTCGTTACACGGCCGCGCTACACCCCGGCGTGACCCGGACACCGGTGTGGCCGGGCCATCTCGGGACATGCCACACCGGTGACAGGCGCGCGACGCGCCGACCCGCGGCAGGATCGAACGGGAGACGGCGAGCCGAAAGCCCACCGCCCATCGGCAGATGCGCGCCCCCCGCGCGGCGGAATGTCGCGCCTCAACATCGTGACTCGCGCCGCGGGAACGGCGTGCGAGTATCCCGGGCGGGGTCAAACGCCACGAGCTGCCGCTCACGCCGCCGCAACTGTGCCCGCCGGCCGTTCGAACCCCATGACCGTCCACGACAGGCCCCGGCGTCGGTACCGGACCGCCATGCCCTGCGACTCCACGACCGCCACCATCGCCTTGGGAGGATGGACGAATGCGCGGAAGTCGTTTCGTCGAAGCCGACGTACGAGGTTGTCGCAGCCGAAGCTCAACCGGGTGACGAGCGTGCGCGGTGGGTGCGAGAACACCAGGAGATGCCGGGCATGGCTCGCCGCCGCGGACAGCAACCGCTCGTAGTCCGGATAGCAGCACACGACTCGGTGCAGCACCACGACGTCGGCCGGCTCGACCTCGTCCGGTTCGCTGGCGATGTCGAGGAACCGGCGTGTCACTCGGTCACCGAGACCGGATCCCGCGAGCAGGCGGGCCGCCTCGTCCTCGTAGTTGGTCGAGATCTCCAGGTTCGTGGCCAGCTGGGCACCGCGCCGGAGCAGCTCGAGGTGCACCTCACCGATGCCGCCACCGATCTCCAGTACCGTCGCTCCCTCGAGGCCGTGGGCACTCAGGAAGTCCACGACCCGCCTGCGCGTCTGATCAAGGCCACGCCTGCGGCAACGCCGCGCCACCCGGCGCGCAAAGCGATCACCGAAGGTCTCGTCATAGGCGTCGCGGTTGCAGCAACCGTTCATCTGGTCAATATAGGTCCGCGCGGCTGCGACGGGCCATGCCCACTGGCAGCCGCGGCAGCTCGTGTGGACCGAACTGAGCATGGAACACCCGAAGCTGTGTGGTCCGTCCATCGGCGGCGGACTACTCGCGGCGATATGACGCAGGTATCTCGACGATGTTCCTTGTGCCGCGCGAAAACTCGACATCGCGAAAACTCGACATCGAGCAGGCGAGTGTCGCCGACGCGGGTACAAACACCGACCACATCCTGCGCTCTAAGGCCTCCTGCTGTCAGGCGCCGTAGGGGGCGCCCACGATCCAGCCGCCCAAATGCGCCGGTTCGGCCACAGTGTCGATGAGTTCGACGGTGTCGCCCTGGCCGATGGTGCCAGGCGTGATGACCCAGGAGTCCAGGGCGAGGCGGCCGTCGAACTGGGCTCGGCTCAGTACCGGCCCCGCGTGCTGGGCGCCGCCAACCCCAGTGCCCCCTTAATTAGTTCAGAATGTGTGGAGAGAGACAGCGCGGAGGGGCGGGGCTCGCGATTAACAAACCCGGGTCAAGTTCACGCGCGTGCGCAGATGCCAGGCGCAGGGAGGTCTACACGGTTGGCAGGGGCAACCTAGCGTCACATGCGCCACTAATCGGGAAGGCAGGGGGAGGGCGCTGCCGTACGACTTCGATCCGTCCCCGCCCATACGTGTGCGACGGCTAGCTTCGGAGTGAATCGGACGAGTGGCAGTCCGCGAGCAGTCCGCAAAATTCCCAACTGATGTCGAGAACCATCGTCAACGCTCAACAGATTTCACCCTGAAACTCCGGGAATATCGCCTATTATCGTCGATTGCCAACTACGCGAGCGTTGTATCCGGCTTACAGGCCGGCTCATTCGCACCCCAGTTCATACAGGGTGAGACATGCGCGAATGGTTGAGCACTGATCAAGTCTCAAGTCCAGGAGGACGTGGATCCGCTGACTTACACTTAGCTGGTGGACGGGCCCCGCGACTCCGGCGTCACCTTGGCCGAATTGCTGGCCGCGTTCTCGCTTGCCACGGATCTCGGCCTCGGCCAGCCCATGGAGCATTTGTTACGCAGTTGGCAGATCGCGTCGCGTCTCGGCCGTCGGGTCGGCCTCCCCGAGGAGCATCAGCCGATGCTCTTCCACGTCGCGATGCTGTCGTGGGTGGGATGTGTGGCCGATTCCCCGGAGCTGACGTCCAGCTTCGGTGACGACATTGCGTTCCGCGCGGACAGCTACGACGCGGATCTCGGCGGGCTCTCCGGGATGGCGTTCTTCCTCGGTCGTGCCGGCCGCGGACAGACGCTGCCACGCCGCATGCAAGCAGCCGCGACCATGGTCGCCACCGGCGGCACCAGGGTGATGCGAGGCATCCAGAGTCACTGCCTGGTCACTTCGACGTTGTCGGATCAGCTCGGGTTGTCCGCGGAGACTTCGGCCGCAGTTCGGCAGTTCTTCGCACGCTGGGACGGGCAAGGTGTCCCGCGCGATGTGCGAGGCGACCAGATCGCCCTGGTGGTCCGGCTTTTCCACCTTGCAGACGTGGTCGAGGTGTACCACCGACGCGGAGGTGTCGCGGCAGCTGTCTCGGTGGCGCGGGCGCGCTCCGGTGGCCAGTTCGACCCCAGTCTGGTCGATGCGTTCTGCATGACGGCCGAAGAGATGTTGCCTTCCGATGTCGACGGGTACGACGCGCGGGATGACTTCTCTCGAGAGTCTGGGCTCGCGGGCCAGCTCAGTGACGACGACTTCGAAGTTGCTCTCGTAGCTCTGGCCGACTTCACAGACCTGCGCTGCGCGAGTCGAGCGGGTCACTCGCGCGGCGTCGCCGACCTGGCCGGCGAAGCGGCGCGGCTGCTCCGGCTGCCCGCAAGCGACGTCCGGGCGACTTACCGGGCTGGCCTGGTCCACGACATCGGGCTGCATGGCGTTCCGACCGTGATCCTGGACAAGCCGACTCCGCTGACGGCAACCGAGGCGGAGCGGCTGCGAGCGGCGTCGTACTACACCGAAAGGGCGCTATCGCGTCCCACACCGCTCGCCCGACTGGGCGCGATCGCTGGTCTCGTCCACGAGCGTATGGACGGCAGCGGACATCACCGCGGTGTCCGAGGGGATGCGATCCCACTGCCGAGTCGGATACTTGCCGCCGCATGCGCCCTCCACGAGCTGATCGAACCCCGCTCCGATCGCCCGGCCCACACAGTCAAGGAGGCCGCCGCCATGATCCGCGCCGAAATCGCCCGCGGCCGACTTGACCAAATGGCCGCGGACGCCGTTCTGGCGGCTGCGGGCGCGGGGACCCGACGGCGCATCGCGGGACCGGCCGGCCTGACGCCACGCGAGATCGAGGTGCTGAGCCTGATCGCCCGAGGCTCCACCACCAGCGACGTCGCCGACCAGCTCGGGATCTCACGTAAGACCGCGGGTGCTCACATCGAGCGTATCTACGCCAAGGCCGGCGTCTCCAGCCGCTCCACGGCAACACTCTTTGCACTGCGTAACGGACTACTCGGCACGCTCGACGACGCCCCCGACATCTAAGTCCGACTCCTCAGTCCCGATTCGTAGGGAGTTCACCCGACGACGTGGTGACCCCACGCTTTTAGCGTGGCTGGTGGACGCCACCGCGGCGCCGAACGGGCTACCGAGATTGGGAGAGTCGCCATGGCTAAAGCAGTGATAAGCCTTAGTACTGGGCTAGAGGACGCGGAGAAGGTGACGGTTGCCTTTCTGGTGGCCGTCGGAGCCGCTGAGACCGGCCGCGAAACCTTGATCTTCCTGACGAAGGAGGCAGTCCGCTTGGCGGTTCCCGGTGTCGCCACGGGGACGGCGTGCGAGGGTTGTCCCTCGCTGGCAGACCTGATGAAGCGGTTCGAGGCGGCGGGCGGAAGCTACTTCGTCTGCCCGATCTGCTTCGACGCCAAGGGGCTCAACTCTGCCGATCTGATCCCCGGCGCAGTCGTCAACGGGACGATTCCGATGTGGAACTGGATTGGCGACGATCCGGCCGTCACGTTCAGCTTCTGATGCGCAGCCCGGCCTCTAGGACCACAGCGATTCGTCCTGGTATGGGCGAAGCGCCGTGGGCGGACCACGAGTACGTGCGCGGCTGGGGAGTCATGGGCCTGCCGTTCGACTCCGGGCACGTGCTGGCCCTGCGGGTGTTCCCGCAGGGCTCCTTCGGCCCCTATCGGACGTTGTGGCACCGCGACCCCATGGGCAGCTGGTCGATATATGTCGATGCGCCGCATGTCGAGAACGCCTGCCCGCGCTACTACGGTCCCGCTTGTGACTACGTTGGAGCAGCCCGGATCAACCTCGAGTGGACCGGCCCGGGCGCCCTGCACGTCACAGTGGACGATCCGGCAGTGGACTGGACGTTGACCGTCGCACGATCACCGCTGATGGGTTTGCTCAACCCGCTCAGCGCAGCGATGCCGCTACGCAGCTGGCGACCACATCCGATGGTGCGGGTGCGTGAACTGATGGCGCAGGCGCTTGGGATGGGCCGGTTGCAGATGTCCGGAACGATGCCGAGCGGCCATTCCGGGCTCCTCATGCCGGAACGAATGTACTTCGTGAACCAGTCACGTGCAGTCCTCGACGGTGCGAGCTTGGGCAGTCCGATCCGGTTGTCGGAGAACCCCAGCATCGGCGGCGTCCCGCTGCCGGCGCGTGGGGTACTGGCCATCGGGCAGGCGATGTGGCCGATCACGGATCCTGTTGAGTTCGACAACGCCAGGCGCGTGGCCCGGCGTACCTACGAGAGGAAACGCAATGACCGAATTGCACGCACTTGACCAGAGCGACCTCGAAGCACGAGTCAAGGACATGTATGAGCGGGTAGCCCTCGCGCCCGAGGCCGACTACCACTTCGAGACTGGGCGCGGTCTAGCCGAGCACCTCGGCTATCCGTCGGCCGATCTCGACGAGATACCTGGGCCAGCCATCGACTCTTTTGCAGGAGTCGGCTACTTCCTGGACCTGGCCTCCATTGCGTCAGGCGAGCGAATACTGGACCTCGGGAGCGGCTCGGGCATGGATAGTTTCCTGGCCGCGAATGCTTGCGGCGCGACCGGCGGGGTCATCGGCATCGACATGACGACGGCCCAGCTCGCCAAGGCCACGCGGCTCGCGGACGAGGTCGGCCTACATCAGGTGACGTTTAGGGAGGGCTACATCGAGGATGCGATGGTCGAGGACGGCTCCGTCGACTGTGTCATCTCCAATGGTGTCATCAACCTCTCACCAGACAAGCCGGCGGTGTTTCGTGCGGCCGCGGCGGCCCTGAGGCGCGGCGGGCGCCTGGCAATCGCGGACATCGTGTCGGCGAGGCACCTGCCCGATGGCATCACCTGCGACGCCTCCCTCTGGGCCGCTTGCATTGGCGGCGCCGCCCAACGCGACGATTACCTCAGCGCAATCCGCGAGGCCGGCTTCGACGTCGCCGTGATCCGCGACAACGAGTACCGATTCGTCTCTGACCAAGCGCTTGGCGCGACCACGACGTACGGGGTGTCCAGCGTCAGCGTCCTCGCCACGAAGCGCTGACGCAGTCAATCCGTACACGGTGAGGATATGGCCGGACGTCACACAACCACATAGGTGGTTCACGTTGCTCGACGTCGAGCATGTCCGCTCATTGAACGAACGCAATGAGTCGGTAGGCCGCTAGGAGACGTCGGCCAGCTCGAGCGACTGCTGCACGGCGGCGGGGTCGTACTCCCAGGCAATCTCACGCACGATGTCGACGAGGTCAGGATCGTCGGTCTCGATCGTCACGGTGATCTGGTGTTCGGGCAGGCGAGCGAGGGTGACATTGGCCATGGCGCTCAACGCCTGCTCGACCGCGACATATGCGTTGTCGCCGCTGAGCTCCATCGTGAGTGTCACTCGATGCATGAAGGACTCCCTCTATCGTTTTCGCTCCCTGCCAACGTGAACGAGCCCGAGGCAGGAAAGTTAGCGCCGAATGGGAGAATCGAACCGTGACCATCGACACTCGCGACCGCGCCGCCGAGCTGCTTGCTCTCAGGAAGGTCCAGCGGCGAGTCGCTGCGATCGGCTTCTTCGCTGTCGCTGTCCACGGCATCATCGGCCTGGCTGTGGTTGGAAACATCGTCGACGGTCAGGGACGCCACGGAGACGCGATCCTGCTCACGGTCATGTCGGGCGTACTGGCGCTGATCACGTACGGCATCGTGCGCACGATCCTGCAGCGGTCCCTGCGGTCGCCCGTATGGATCCTGATCGCTATCACGCCGACAGTTGTTGCATCAACGCAGCTCGCTTGAGCGTTGAACGAGGTCAGTAGCGTGGCGTCATGACTTCAGTTCCCAACATCACGCTCAACAACGGCATCGAGATCCCGCAGCTCGGCTTCGGCGTGTGGCAGGTGCCTCCCAAGGAGACCAAGGCTGCGACGCTGACCGCATTCGAGATCGGATACCGACACATCGACACCGCGCAGATGTACGGCAACGAGCAAGGCGTGGGCGAAGCCGTACGCGAGTCGGGACTCGATCGCTCCGAGGTCTTCATCACGAGCAAGCTCAACAATGGCTTTCACCAGCCCGACGATGCGCTCAAGGCATTCGACACCTCGCTCGAGACGCTCGGATTCGACTATCTCGACCTCTTCTTGATCCACTGGCCACTGCCGGGCATCGACGTCGACTTCGTCGACACCTGGAAGGCGCTAGAGGAGATCTATGCCTCGGGCAGGGCCAAGGCGATCGGCGTCTCCAACTTCCAGCCGTCACACCTGCGACGGATCGTCCAGGAGGGCACGGTCGTGCCTGCGGTCAACCAGATTGAGGTGCACCCCTTCCTGACGCAGGACAAGGCGCGCGCCGCCAATGCCGAGAACGGCGTAGCGACCGAGGCCTGGTCCCCGCTGGCCCAGGGACTCGTCGTCGAGAGCCCGGTGATCGCGGGAATCGCCAAGGCGCACGACAAGTCGCCGGCTCAGGTCGCTCTTCGGTGGACTCTGCAGCGCGGCGACATCGTGTTCCCCAAGTCGGTCACGGCTGAGCGGATCAAGGAGAACTTCGAGCTCTTCGACTTCGAGCTCTCCGATGCCGACATGGGCGTCATCACCGCACTCGACAAGGGCCATCGCACCGGACCCAACCCGGACGAGTTCAACTGGATCCCCTGATTCACGTTCAGATCCGGCTACGCTGCCGGTCATGAGTGAAGAACACGAGCAACACGTGCCGCCGGCGAAGTTCAGCTACGCGGTCGGCGCCGGCCTCGGACTCCTGGTCGGTGCAGCCGTCGGCCTGTTCGTTGGCAACTTCCCGCTGAACGCGGCGTTCGGGCTCGCGATCGGCCTCGTGGTCGCGTACATCGTGCGCACCCTCAAGTCGTAGTTCGGATCTCCGCGCCGTCCTTCGTGACGAGCAAGGTGTGTTCGAACTGCGCGGTGCGTGACTTGTCCTGTGTTGTGGCGGTCCAGCCGTCGTCCCACATGTCCCACTCGACGCTGCCAAGCGTCAGCATCGGCTCGATCGTGAACGTCATGCCCGGCAGGATCACGGTGTCGGCGGCCGGGTCGTCGTAGTGCGGGATGACGAGACCGTCGTGGAACGCAGGACCGACGCCATGCCCGGTGAACTCGCGGACGACGCCGTAGCCGAACCGTGCTGCGTACGTCTCGATCACCCTGCCGATGACGTTGATCTGCCGGCCTGGCTTGACCGCCTTGATGGCGCGATTGAGCGCTTCCTCGGTGCGCTCGACGAGCAAGCGCGACTCCTGGTCGACGTTGCCGACGGGGTAGGTCTTGTTGGTGTCTCCGTGCACCTCGCCGATGTAGGCGGTGATGTCGATGTTGACGATGTCGCCATCCTCAAGTGGGCGATCATCCGGGATGCCGTGGCAGATGACCTCGTTGACGCTGCTGCACAGTGACTTGGGGTAGCCGCGGTAACCGAGCGTCGAAGGGTACGCGCCGTTGGCGATCAGGAACTCGTGGCCAACGGCGTCCAACTCATCGGTCGTGACGCCTGGAGCGATGGCCGCCTCGACGGCGTCGAGCGCTTGGGCCGCGATGCGTCCTGCGACACGCATGGCCTCGATCGTGGCGTCGTCCCGTACGGATGACCCGCGATATGGGAGAGGGGCGATCTGGCCGACGTACTCCGGCCGCTCGATCGAGCTCGGCACGGCCCGCTCAGGGGACAGTCGCCCGGCACTCAGCACAGTCACCCGGCGAGTTTAGAGGGGACGTCCCAGTCGAGGGTGGGTAGCGTGGGGTCATGGCTGACGACGAGAAGTGGTACTTCTGCATGGTGCATCGAGAGGTGGAACCGCAGGAGGGTTGCAGGCCCGCCGATCGGCTCGGTCCGTACGACTCGGCCGAGAAGGCTGCGCGTGCCCTCGAGATTGCTGCCGAGCGTACGAAGGCGTGGGACGAAGACCCGCTCTGGAACGACAACCTTGACGACAAGTGATGGCACGGAAGCGTCGCCGGACCGGCAAGCTCAATTTCGAACGGTCCGGTCCGTGGGTTGCGATCGTCGGGCTGCTGATGATGACGTGGTGCTCGTTCGCCACCGGCATCTACGCGCCATGGTGGGGAATGGTCCTCGCATTCGCGCTGCTCATCCCTCAGGTGCGGCTTGTGTCCAAGTGGGCGAAGACGAAGCCTAAGCTCACGATGGCCGTGCCCGTTGCGGGTCTCGCTGCCTGGGCTCTGCTGTCGTGGTTCGGCGCGATGTGGTGGGGCTGGGGGACGGACGTCGGGCTATTCGGCAGGTGAGTAGGTCGCGGCCTTGGCGACGGCTTCGTCGATGCGACCGATCACGGCTATGGCACTGTCGAACGCCTCTTGCCCGACGAGGCTGATGAGCGACTGTTCGACATCGAGGATGTGCCCGAACCCGCCACGGGCGAACTCGCGGCCCTTCTTGGTGTAGGTCACCAGTTTGGCCCTGCCGTCCTCTGGGTCAGGCGTCATCTCGACGATGCCGAGGTTGACCAGCTCCCTGACGACCTCGCCCATGGCCTGTTTGGTGATGCGCGCGCGCACAGCGAGGTCCGACGAACGCTCGCCCTCGGATTCGCTCAAGGTGGCGAACAGGGCGTCGTGGGCGAGTCGAAGCTGCGGGAAGCCTCGTGCTCTGCCTTCGGCAACCATGTCGTCCCGCAACGAGCGCAAAGCGCGATCGATCACCGCAATCAACGGCTTGTGATCGGGTTTTCCTTCAAGTCTTGACACGGTAAAGTCACCTTCCTATTATCGTCAGGTAACCTTACCTTAATAGGAGGAACCATGACTCTCATGGTGGACGCGCCGCAGGTCGAGGTGCTTTTTCCGTCCCGTACTGGTCGTTCGACAACCAAGGTTGCCGTCGAGCACGAGCTCGTTTCTCGCGATGTCGCCGACGGTTCCGTGCCGCGGATCGAGCGGATCTCGGCAGCTACGGCCGGAGCTGCCTACGCGCCCTATCTCGCGTTTGAGCCCGGGGGACAGGTCGAGCTGAGCTTCCCGACCGCCGCTTCTCCTCGTGAGCTGGACTCGCTGGTACGGCGAGATCTCGCGGCCCTGCGTGCTGACTGCGCGCGAGTCGGCGTTGAGCTCGACGCGGTTGCCGTCGATCCGCGCGGCGTCCGTGCAGTACCGCTACAGCTGGAACGCCCGCGCTACCTCGCCATGCAGGAGCGCTTCGACGAGGTCGGCCCGGCCGGTCGTCGCATGATGCGACTCACCGCTTCCACCCAGGTTTGCCTCGACTGGGCACCCGGTGCCGCAGGTCTTGAGCAGTGGCGGTTGGCCCAGCTCGCAGGCCCGTATCTCGCGGCTGCCTTCTCCACCTCGACCGCGTCGGACAGCAGGCTCGCGATCTGGCTCGAGGTTGACCCGTCGCGTACGTCATTCGACGGCCGTCTGCTCGGCGACGACCCTGTCGCGGCCTACGCGGATTTCGCAGCAGGCGCGGCGCGCTTCACACCCGAGGCTGAGCACATCTCAACACTCTTTCCGCCCGTGCGTCCGCGCGGTCACTACCTCGAGATCCGCTACCTCGACGTGCAGCCCGATCACCTCATCGGACGTGTGGTGTCGGCGCTGGCGAATCTCCTGCACGACCCCGATCGCCGCCGTGCGGCGCTGGCTCTGCTCGCCGGTCCAGAGCGACAGGCCGAACGTTGGCACGAGGTGGCATACGCACCCCACCTGCTCGCTGATCGTGGAAGCGAGCTGCTGAGGATTGCCTCCGCCCGTACGAGCGTGGGTGCGGCATGAGCGCCCTGTTCGTGACGGACCCGCTCAGCGGGTTGGATCCGGAGATCGACAGCACCATCGGCCTGATGGCGGCGTGCCAGGAGCTCGGCGAATCGGTATGGGTGTGCCAGCCAGAAGGCCTCACCGTCGTTGATGGCCGGCTGCGGGCACAGGCGAGCAGGATCACTTTGCGGCCGCGCTATCGCCAAGGCGATCACCGCTGGGCTGTGGAGGCCGAGTGGTTCGACATGGAAGAACGCCGGGTCATTGATGTCGCGGACGAGATATCAGTTGCTCTGATGCGCCTCGATCCACCGGTGACAAGTCGCTACCAGCGCACGCTGCACCTGCTGGACGTCGCATCGGCTGCAGGCGTGCTCGTCGCCAACCGCCCGGACGGGATCCTCCAGATCCAGGAGAAGATGTTCGCCCTGCGGTTCCCCGAGTTGATCCCGCCAACTGCTGTTGCGTCGAGCCAGCGGGTCGTGGAGCAGTTCGTCTCTGAGCACGGCTTTGCAGTGGTGAAGCCCGTCGACGGATTCGCCGGCATCGACGTGTGGCTGCTCCGGCACGACGACCCCAACACCGCATCGCTCATCGAGTCGGCCACGCAAGGCGGCGAACGGCACGTGATCGTGCAGCGCTATCTGCCGTCGGTCGCGCAGGGCAACAAGCGGCTCTTTGTTCTCGACGGCCAGATCATCGGCTCGGTCATGCGTAGCCCATCACGTACCGACTTCCGAATCGGACCGCCGTCAGCGCCCGCGGCAGTGGATCCCCGCGACGAAGAGATCGTCGCGACGCTAGCTCCGTCGCTGAAGCAGGCGGGCGTGATCCTCGCCGGCTTAGACGTGATCGACGGTCAGCTCATCGAGATCAACGTGACTTGCCCAGGTGGCATGCACAAGACGGATGCCCTCTTGGGCACGGATCTCAGCGACGCAATCATGCGTCGCCTGTTCATCAACGAAAGGGTTCTCCCATGTCTGACCTGATCCTCGTCTCCATCGCCCTGCTTGGCTTGCTCGTTTTCGTGCTCGGCGCCAACGTGACGCGGCACCGCGCCATGCGCGGCAAGAATGGTGGACCGCAGGCCTCGATGGATCCGACGGATCGCCTGTTCATCGCGATTCGGGCTCACGGCAACGCCGCTGAGTACATCCCGATGCTGGCGATCCTGATCATTGTCGGTTCCACCCTCACGAGCGGTTGGTGGATCGAGAGCCTCGCCGTGGCGGCCCTCACCGTTCGAGCGATTCACGCCTTCGGGATGCTCACCGCCAAGACGCTTGCCACTCACGGACCAGTGCGAGACATCGGCGCGTTCGGCACATACGTCGTCGGTATCGCTCTCGCGATCACGGTGCTGGCGAACCTATGAGATACGCCCTTGCGTTGTCGAGTCGTCTCGCGAGGTTTCGACCCTCCTGACGCCTTCGGCGTGCGTCGCTCAACCCGCCTTCACGCTCCCTCGCAGAGCTCGCTCGGCTCAGGCATCGAAGCTGTGCTCAGCTGCGGGAAAGGCGCCTTCCTTGACGTCGGCCACGTACTGCTTGGTGGCGCCGAGCATGACGCGGTGCAGGTCGGCGTACTTCTTGACGAAGCGGGCGGTCTTGCCGGAGTTGAGTCCGAGCATGTCCTGCCAGACGAGCACCTGGGCGTCGCAGTCGATGCCGGCACCGATGCCGACAGTCGGGATGCGTAGCGCCTTGGTCACTTCGGCGGCGACGGGGGACGGGACCATCTCCATGACGATCGCGAACGCGCCTGCAGCCTCGAGAGCCTTGGCTTCCTCGACCATGCGGGCGGCGTCATCACCACGGCCTTGTACGCGGTAGCCGCCAAGGTTGTGCTCGGCTTGCGGGGTGAAGCCGATGTGTGCGCACACCGGGATTCCGGCGTCGGTCAGCAGCTTGACCTGGGGAACCATCGCCAGGCCGCCCTCGAGCTTGACCGCGTGCGCATTGGCTTCCTTCATGAAGCGGACGGCCGTGTGGAATGCCTGCTCCGGTGAGCCCTGGTAGGACCCGAACGGAAGATCTGCCAGCACGAAAGCGTGCTTGGCGGAGCGCGCCACGGCACGTACGAGAGGGATGAGCTCGTCGACCGTCACCGGCAGCGAGGTCTCGTTGCCGTAGACGTTGTTGGAGGCCGAGTCGCCGACCAGCAGCACCTCGACTCCGGCATCGTCGAAGATCGCGGCGGTGTACTGGTCGTACGCCGTCAGCATCGTCCACTTCTCGCCCTGCTCCTTGAGCTGCTGCAGGTGGTGAGTGCGGATGCGCTTGCGGGTCGATGGTGCGGCCGCTGCAGGGCCGGTGCCGTAAGGCGCAGTCTCTTCAGGGGTGCTCATGATCTCTCCTTCTCGCAGCTCCTTGCGGAGTCCACGGACTCCTCCAGACTGCCAGATCCTGAGCGCAGTGGCCCCCGTACGCGTACGTGAGGTTGGTTACTTGTCCTCGCGCCAGCGATGCGTGATCGGCACACGGCGGTCGCGGCCGAAGTTGCGGCGAGACACCTTGGGTCCCGGCGGGTACTGGCGGCGCTTGTATTCGGCCTTGTCGACCAGCGTCACGACGCGATGCACGAGGGCCGGATCGTGGCCCTCCGCGATCACGGCCGCAGAGCCGAGATCGCGCTCCACGTAGGCATCCAGCACGGCGTCGAGCAGCTCGTACGGCGGTAGCGAGTCCGAGTCGAGCTGGCCCGGACGAAGCTCGGCCGACGGCGGCTTGGTGATCGTGGCTTCCGGGATCGGCGGTGTCTCCCCGCGCTCGACAGCTATCTCGTTGCGCCAGCGAGCGAGCTCCCAGACGAGCGTCTTGGGCACGTCCTTGATCGGTGCGTACGCTCCGACGGCGTCGCCGTAGATCGTCGAGTAGCCCGTGGCCAGCTCTGACTTGTTGCCGCAGGCGAGCACGAGATGGCCGTGCTGGTTGGACAGTCCCATCCAGATCACCGCGCGGATGCGAGCCTGCAGGTTCTCCTCGGCCAGGCCGGTGAGGTGCAGCGACTCCTGGTAGCTGTCGAAGATCGGGGCGATCGGGATCGTGTCGAGTGACAGGCCCGTACGTTTCGCCATCTCGGCGGCATCGGACTTGGAATGCTCGCTCGACCAGGCGCTGGGGTTGGAGATGCCGTTGACGTTCTCGGGACCGAGAGCGTCAATGGCGATCGCTGCGACCAGCGTCGAGTCGATGCCGCCTGACATGCCGAACAGCACGGACTGGAAGCCGTTCTTGTGCACGTAGTCGCGAAGCCCAGTGACGAGAGCCGTGTAGATCTCTTCATGGCGGCTCATGCGCTCGGCCTGCACGGTCGGCAGGGGCTTGTACGCGGCGAACGGCTCGGACGTGATGATCGTGCGCTTGATCCTGAGTCCGCCGAAACGCTCGTCGTCGCTCGGCATCGTCGGGGTCGCCGGGGGCAGCTCAAGGTCGACCACCAGCAGCTCGGGGTCGAACTGTCCCGAGCGACCGAGCACGGCGCCGGTCGCGTCGACGACGAGCGAGTCGCCGTCGAAGACGAGCTCATCCTGCCCGCCGACGAGGTTCACGTACGCCAATACGCATTCACCCTCGGCAGCTCGACGCGCGCACAGCTCGAGGCGTACGTCGTCCTTGTCAGCTTCGTACGGCGAACCGTTCGGGACGACGAGGAGTGCAGCGTCGGCCGCCTTGGCTGCGGCAGACGGGCCGTCGCGCCAGAGGTCCTCGCAGATCGCGAGGGCGACGTCGATGCCGCCGATCTGCACGATGTTGATCGTGTCGCCGGCGACGAAGTTGCGGATCTCGTCCCCGACGCCGTAGTTCCACAGGTGGTGCTTGGCTTGGCGGGCAACGATGGTGCCGTCGTGGATCACCGCGACATTGTTCTGTGGTGCGTTCTTCGGGATGCCGGGCGCGTCGAGGACATCAGGCTTCTGGTCGAGGTAGCCGACCATCGCGACGAGGTCGCCGCAGCCTTCGTCCTTCAGGCGTACCGCGAGCGCTTCGATGCTTGCCTTGGACGCCTCGATGAGCGACAGGCGCATCGCGAGGTCCTCGAGCGGGTAGCCGGTCAGCATCATCTCGGGGAACACGACGAGATGCGCTCCCTCATCGACAGCCGCCTTGCAGTGCTCGACGACGAGATCGGCATTGCCGGCGAGATCGCCGACCGTGGCGTTTACCTGGGCAAGAGCAAGGCGCATCTGGGGCACGAATGAAGGGTATCGAGTGCCTGCGCTGAGCGGTCATCTCCCGGGGTTTCGATACGCCCTCGTTCCTCGGGCTACTCAACCACCAGGTGGTTGATTAGGAGGCCGCCCGCGGCCGACGTATCGAAACCCCGTGAGTTCAGTGGCTCGAAGGGCCACGTAACAAGTCTGTAACACGTGGTCGTCACACTGGCGGTATGGGTAAACAGGAAGACTTTGTGCTGCGCGCGCTCGATGAGCGGGACGTCAAATTCGTACGTCTGTGGTTCACCGATGTGCTCGGATCATTGAAGTCCGTGGCGATCGCCCCGGCTGAGCTCGAAGGCGCGTTCGCCGAGGGGATCGGCTTCGACGGCTCGGCGATCGAGGGCTTCGCCCGCGTGCACGAGGCCGACATGCTGGCCCGCCCTGATCCCTCGACCTTTCAGATCCTCCCGTGGCGTGGCGAGACGCCGGCGACGGGACGCATGTTCTGCGACATCCTCATGCCCGACGGCAGCCCGTCGTACGCCGATCCTCGCCACGTCCTCAAGCGCACGCTGCAGAAGGCGTCGGAGGCCGGGTTCACGTTCTACACGCACCCTGAGATCGAGTTCTTCCTGTTCAAGGGCAAGCCCGACGTTGGTGACCGTCCCATCCCGGTCGACGACAGCGGCTACTTCGACCACACGGCGCAGGGTGGCGGCCAGGATTTCCGCCGCGAAGTCATCACGATGCTCGAGAACATGGGCATCTCGGTCGAGTTCAGCCACCACGAGGGCGGACCCGGGCAGCAGGAAATCGACCTCCGGTACGCCGACGCCCTCTCGACCGCCGACAACATCATGACGTTCCGCACGGTCGTACGCGAGGTTGCCCTGTCGCAGGACAAGTGGGCGTCCTTCATGCCCAAGCCGTTCACCGATCACCCGGGTTCGGGCATGCATACGCACGTCTCCCTTTTCGAGGGTGACGAGAACGCCTTCCACGAAGCCGGGGCCGAGTACGGGCTCTCGAAGACCGGTCGTGCGTTCGTCGCAGGCATCCTGCACCACACGCCGGAGATCACCGCAGTCACCAACCAGTGGGTCAACTCCTACAAGCGTCTCGCCGGCGGGGGAGAGGCACCCAACTACGTGTGCTGGGGCCACAACAACCGCTCGGCACTGATCCGCATCCCGATGTACAAGCCGCACAAGGGCAACTCGGCCCGCATCGAGCACCGCGCCATCGACTCGGCCTGCAACCCGTACCTCGCCTTCGCGCTGGTGCTGGCAGCCGGGCTCAAGGGCATCGAGGAGAAGTACGAGCTCCCGCCCGAGGCCGAGGACGACGTCTGGTCGTTGAGCGAGAACGAGCGCAAGGCGATGGGCATCGCTCCGTTGCCGCGCAACCTCGACGAGGCGATCCGCACGATGGAGACCAGCGAGCTAGTCGCCGAGACGCTGGGCGAGCACGTTTTCGACTTCTTCCTGCGCAACAAGCGCGCGGAATGGCAGGACTACCGCTCGCAGGTCACGCAGTTCGAGATCGACCGCATGATGCCGATGCTCTGATCAGGTCGTAGCCTGCTCAGGTGGCCAGTCACACAGCGGAGTACGCCCAGGCACTTGCGCGCAAGGGTTTCCGCAACGGCGATCTGGCCGCAGCCAACCTCGAGCGACTCGGTGACTTACCCGACGAGCTGATCGACCAGATCGCCGGCGTTGCGGGTCCAGACACTGCGCTTGCGTCGCTCGCAGCGATTGCCGATCGTATGGGCGCGCCCAAGCTGCTCAAGCAGCTCGCGAAGGACCGTGAGCTGCGTCAGCGACTGCTCGTCGTGCTCGGCACCAGCGAGGCGCTCGGCGCGTTCGTCGCCCGCCATCCCGAGTTCATCAGCGACCTCAGCAGCAAGGAGCTGTCGAACGAGCCGATCTCACTCGGCCTTCGCCGCTCGCAGATGTCGACCGCCACGTCTGCCGAGGAGCTGCGGGTCAACTACTACCGCAAGCTGCTCCACCTGGCGGCCCGCGACCTCACGGCACTGACGACCTTCGAACAGTCGTCGGCCGAGCTGTCAGACCTCGCCGTAGCGACGCTCGGCGCTGCGCTGCAGATAGCTCGGGTCGACGAGGAGGACGACGAGCTCTGCAGGTTCGCGATCATCGCGATGGGCAAGACCGGTGGCCGCGAGCTCAACTACCTCAGCGACGTCGACGTGATCTTCGTGTACGAGGCTGCGGAGGGCGCTGACGACCACGAAGCAGCCGCTGCTGCCGCTCGCCTCGCGTCAGCCACGATGCGTCTGTGCGGCGAGCACACCAGCGAAGGCACCATCTGGGAGGTTGACGCCAACCTGCGGCCCGAGGGCAAGGACGGGCCTCTCGTGCGGTCGCTGGACAGCCACATTGCCTACTACGAGCGCTGGGCGAAGACCTGGGAGTTCCAGGCGCTGCTCAAGGCGCGCTTTGCTGCCGGCGACGAGGCGCTTGGCCAGGCTTACATCGACGCGCTGTCGCCGATGATCTGGCACGCCAGCACCCGCGAGAACTTCGTGACCGACGTGCGAGCGATGCGCAGCCGGGTCATCGACAACATCCCCTCGCAGAAGCGCGACCGTGAGCTCAAGCTCGGTCCCGGTGGCCTGCGCGACGTCGAGTTCGCCGTCCAGCTGCTGCAGCTCGTGCACGGCCGCGCCGACCCCAAGCTCCGCAGTCCCACGACGTTGGAGGCGTTGCGAGCGCTGACCGACGGCGGGTATGTCGGGCGTCGCGACGGTGCAGCGATGGAGGAGGCGTACGAGTTCCTCCGCACGTTGGAGCATCGCATCCAGCTGTTCAAGCTGCGTCGCACGCATTCGGTCCCCGACGATGTCGAAGACTTGCGACGCATCGGTCGCAGCATGGGTTTCAGGACCAACCCCGCCGACAACTTGACGAAGGAGTGGCAGGCACATCGCCGCCTCGTCAGGCGCCTGCACGAGAAGCTCTTCTTCCAGCCGCTGCTCGAGGCTGTGGCGTCGCTGCCCACGGACGGCTTGCGGCTCACTCCCCTGGCAGCTGAGCAGCGTCTGACGGCCCTGGGCTTTGTCGACCCCAAGGGAGCGCTCAAGCACATCGAGGCGCTGACGTCCGGCCTCTCACGCCGTGCGGCGATCCAGAAGGCGCTCCTGCCGGCGATGCTTGCGTGGCTCGCCGAGACTCCCGACCCCGAGGCCGGGCTGCTGGCGTTCCGCAAGATCTCTGAGGGTCTCGGCGAGACGCACTGGTATCTCCGCAAGCTGCGCGACGAGGGCGAGGGTGCAGAGCAGCTTGCCACTGTCCTCGGCTCGAGTCGCTATGTCACCGATCTGATCCTCCGTGCGCCGGACTCGGTCGCACTGCTCGGCGACGATGCCGAGCTCATACCCCGGTCGATCGAGCGTCTCCGCAGCGAGATGGACATCGCTGCCGAACGACACAGCGATCCGGTCGATGCAATCCGAGCCGTGCGCCGCGTTCGGCGTCGCGAGCTCTCCCGCATCGGCATCGCTGACGTCCTCGGTCGCCTCGACATCCTCGAGGTCGGCGAGGCGCTGACCGACATCTCGGTCGCCACGCTGTCTGGTGCGCTGAAGGTCGCGATCTCAGCAGTCGAGGCTGAGCGCGGGACGATGCCGACGCGTATGGCGATCGTCCTGATGGGCCGACTGGGCGGCGGCGAAGCCGGTTACAGCTCAGACGCCGACGTGATGTTCGTGCATGATCCGTTGCCTGGTGCAGACGAGACCGAAGCGTCCGAGGCGGCGACTGCGGTGGCGGTCGGGCTCCGCAAGATGCTCGCAGCGCCATCTGACGACCCGCCGCTGGAGGTCGACGCAGAACTGCGGCCCGAGGGCAAGAACGGTCCACTGGTCCGTACGTACGCGGCCTACGAGGGGTACTACAAGAAGTGGTCAGCCGTGTGGGAGGCTCAGGCGCTGCTCCGCGCGAACGCGGTGATCGGCGACGAGGAGCTCTCTGAGCGGTTCACCGCGCTGATTGATCCGCTGCGCTGGCCCGAGGGCGGCACGACGTCCGACGAGGTGCGCGAGATCCGGCGCATCAAGGCTCGTATCGACTCCGAGCGTCTACCGCGCGGTGCCAACCCCAACACGCACCTCAAGCTCGGCCGCGGTGGGCTCGCTGACGTCGAATGGACCGTACAGCTGCTGCAGATGCAGCACGCGAACGCGGTGCCCGAGATGCGTACGACCCGCACGCTCAAGGCGCTGCACGCCGCGACCGAGGCCGACCTGATCAGCAGGGACGACGCCGCAGCTCTGGAGAACGCATGGCGCCTCGTCAGCTGCATCCGCAACGCCGTCGTTTTGATGCGCGGCAAGCCTGCCGAGTCAATGGTCGAGCAGGGCGCTGACCGTGCTGGCGTTGCTCACCTGCTCGGCTACGGCATGGACCAGAGCGAGCGCATGGTCGACGACTACCTCCGCACCACCCGCCTTGCCAGGAAAGTCGTAGAGCGCATCTTCTACGAGTAGGCGCTGGTCAGGACCACGCTTCGAAGGTGTCCGTTGATCGCTCAAAGCTGTTCGTCATTGCGTTCGTCACCTCGACCGCTCTTCTTGCTGCGTCCGGATATGCACTGATCGGCCACAAGATGGCCGAGCCTGCCTGTCAGTGTGAGGGAGGCTAGCCCCGGTCGACGTCCCTCGACGTTGAAGCCTCTAGCCGGCTTTGCGGTTGGCGATGATCATCTCTCGCTCGTTGATGTTCAGACCGCCCCAGACGCCGTACGGCTCGCGTACTGAGAGGGCATGCTCAAGGCATGCCTCACGTACGGGGCACACTGCGCAGAGCGCCTTTGCTGCAGCCTCACGCCGACGCCGGCGGGGTCCGCGCTCGGCGTCGGGTGAGAAGAACGTCTCCGGGTTGGTCTCGCGGCAGGCGCCTTCGTACTGCCAGTCCCAGGTCTCCTGGATCGGCATGGGCAGGCGGGAGATGCTGGCCATGGCTCAGACCTCCGAGACGGGACGCGACATCGAGATCTGGTGCACGTTGATGTAACCCGTGCTGAATCCTGCTTCGCAGTACGCGAGATAGAACTCCCACATACGTCGGAAGGTCTCGTCGAAGCCCTGCGCGTTGATCGTCGACCAGTTGGCGTTGAAGTTGTCGCGCCACTGCCGCAGCGTGCGGGCGTAGTGCCGGCCGAGCGGCCGCTGGTTGGTGACCGCGAGCGAGGTGTGCTCGGTCAGCACCTGGTCGATCGCAGTCAGCGACGGGAGTAGTCCGCCCGGGAAGATGTACTTCTGGATCCACCCGTACGAGTTGCGCGTCGCGAGATAGCGGTGGTGATCCATCGTGATCGCCTGGATCGCGACGTGCCCGCCTGGGGCGAGCAGCTTGTCGATCGTCTGGAAGTACGTCGGCCAGAACTCTTCACCAACGGCCTCGATCATCTCGACACTGACGATCGCGTCGTACTGGCCGGTGACCTCGCGGTAGTCGACGAGCTGGAGGTCGACGTCGACGCCAGCGTCGGCGAAGCGCTCCTTCGCGAGTGCAGCCTGTTCGGTCGAGATGGTGATCGTGGTGACCGTGGCGCCACGCTGGGCGGCACGGATCGCGAGGGAGCCCCAGCCACTGCCGATCTCCAGCACGCGGGAGCCCTCGGTGACGTGTGCGTCGTCGAGGATCGCGTCGATCTTGCGCATCTGCGCTTCTTCGAGCGTCTCGTGGCCTTCGAACCAGGCTGACGAATAGTTCATTGACGGGTCGAGGAACTGCGCGAACAGCTCGTTGGAGAGGTCGTAGTGGGCCTCGATGTTCTTGCGCGACCCATTGACGGAGTTGCGCTGGTGGTGCGGGAGCTTCTTGTCCACGAACACGCGGAACTTTTGCAGGGGCACCGGCACGATCGTCGCCATGCGTTCGGCGAACGGCGTCAGCAACTCGGCCAGGTCGGTGCCTTCGCCGGTGGTCCAGTCGCCGGCCATGTAGGCCTCGCCGAAGCCGATCTTCGTGTCAGCGCCGAGCCGGGCGAAGAAGGCGCGAGGGCGTACGAGGCGCATCTCGGGGGAGTTGTCGTCGCCAGCGCCCCAGCGGGTGCCATTGGCCATCGTCAACCGAACGGGTACGCGGTTGATCGTGGGCTTGAGGATTGCCTTGGCAATACGCGCCTTGGCTGGTGTGCGTGGGGTGTGCGCGATGCCTGGCCAACGGGCTGTGGCGAACTCAGTCATTGCGTGCCTTCCTGCGGTGTGTGAGCCGGCCGGGTGACGACTGGCAGTCTGCGAATCCAGAGCCATACACCGTGTATTCGGATCAGAAGGCTGGTCCGATGGGTCATCAGGGGCATTTTGACCAAGAGTTTGCTGAGACGTTTGGGGGTTGCTGGCCTGGGCTTGCCACGGAAGGTCGCTGAGAACACCGCTTCGCCGCCCTGGCGCAGGATCACGGTCGATGACACCGACTCCGGAGTCAGCGTGAACTGCAGGTCATAGAGACCCTCCACCGTGAAGAACGGCGAGACGTAGAACTCCTTGTCGACCGTCGCCTTGCCGGCGTCGTCGGTCTCCAGGAGGTAGGCGTGGCGCTCGCCGTACGTGTTGTGCACCTCGGCGACGATGCAGCGCAGCGAGCCGTTGGGCGCGATCGCCCAGAACACGCTGAGCGGGTCGAACGTATGGCCCAGGACGCGAGCGTTGGCGAGCATCAGCACGCGATGGCCGCTGATGTCGACGCCACCCACCTTGCAGAACCGTTCAATGTTCGCGCGGATCGTGTCGTCAGGGTCTCCGATGTGGTCAGCAGCCTTGAATGACGAGAACGGTCGTAGGAAGTGGTTCATGCGCGGGAGGTCGTCGACGTCGACCAGCCACTGATAGACCCGGTTGGTGAAGCGGTGACGGATGGGTCCACGACGCGTGTGTCCGACTGTGCCCTCAACGAGAGCAGGCAGGACCGGAAGCGTGGGACTCACCATGTGGTGCCGAGCGCTTGGGCTGCGTCCACGCCTGAGCGGCAGCCGTCCTCGTGGAATCCCCAGCCGTGATACGCCCCGGCAAACACGGTGCGATCGGTGAAGAGGCCCTTGAGCTCGCCTTGGGCAGCCACGGACTCGGGGGTGTAGATCGGGTGTGTGTAATCCATTTTCGCGACGACCTTGGACGAGTCGATGCGCTCGGACGCGTTGAGGGTGACGAGGAACGGTTCGGTGCTCTCGATGCCTTGAAGCCGGTTCATCCAGTACGTCACCGCCGTCCGGTCACTTCGCTGCGCGCAGTCGTCCATTCGATAGTTCCACGAGGAGCGGGCCGCCGCAGCGTTTGGCAGCTGGGAGTCGTCGCGGTGCAGCAGAGTCTCGTTGTGCGAGTACTCAAACGCCCCCAGTACGCGGCGCTCGTCGTCGGTCGGATCGGTGAGCAGGGCCAGTGCATCGTCGGCGTGTGTCGCGATGACAACCGCGTCGGCCTGGTGCAGGTTGCCGGCAGCGTCAATCAGCTCGATGCTGTCGGGCTTGCGGGTGATCGACTTGATCGCGGTCGCCTTGCGCACGTCTCCGACCGCTGCCGTGACTTTGTCGATGTAGGTGCCCGAGCCACCGGAGACCGTGAACCACTGTGGCGAGCCCTTGATCGACAGGAAGCCGTGGTGCTTGAGGAACTCGAAGAGGTAGCGCGCGGGGTAGGACAGCGCGTCCTCGTGGCCCGACGACCACACGCACGAGACGACGGGGACCGCGTAGTGCGAGATGAAGAACTCGGAGAACCCGTGGATGCGCAGGAAGTCGCCGTACGTCTGCGGCTCGTCGGCTGACTCATCGCTGTCCAGCAGCGTCTGGGCCAGGCGACCGAACTTCTTCACGCTCAGCAGCATCGCGAGATAGCGCGGGTCTGCTGCCCGGCGCTTCTGTGCGAACACACCCTTGCCGCCGCGTCCGCCGGCGTACTCGAGGCCGCAACCGTCGCAGTGGATGCTCATGCTCATCTCAGTCGCATGGACCTCGACGTCGAGCTCGGCGAACAACCGGCGCAGCAGGGGGTAGGTGCGGTCGTTGTGGACGATGAAGCCGCTGTCGACACGGTGCGTGGCGTCCAGGTCGGCGACGGTGTGCGTGTGGGCATGGCCGCCGATGCGGTCATCGGCCTCGAACACCGTGACGTCATTGTCCTGGCGGAGGACGTACGCAGCGGTGAGGCCGGACACCCCCGATCCGATGACGGCTACGCGGCGTCGGGGCGTCGTTTGGCTCATGCCAGTGATTCGTGGCTAGCCGTTGCCCGGATTGGTCTTCTCGGCGTCTTCGCCGGCCCTGCGGCTCGACTCGGTGATCTCGAAGATCTCCGTGCCGAACGCGCCGAGCTCAGTAGTGATCTTGCGGGCACCCTCGAACAAGATCGCCGCCACATGACCGCCAGTTGCAATCGCTGCCTCGACGGACTGCTGAAACACGTCCTTGGCGATCTCTCGCCTGCTCAACGCCATCGGGTGGCCTCTCGGTCGGACTCGACTATGAGGTCAATTGTGGCGTACGAAGCTCTTCGGCGCGACGGGCGGCTGCCTCGCGCTTGGCGCGACGCAGAGCCTTCGACTCCGGGCTGTTGCCGATCTTGTAAGGATCGGTGGGCTTCTTGCCCAGCTTGGCGAGCTGACGGATCACCGAGAACATCTGCTTCGACAGGCGACCGGAGTTGTACTGCAGGCCGTACTTCTCGACGAGTAGCTTCACGTCCTCCGCAACCTCGGGGTAGCGGCGGGCCGGAATGTCGGGGAACAGGTGGTGCTCGATCTGGTGGCTCAGGTTGCCGGTCATGATGTGGAACGGCTTGCTGCCGGAGATGTTGGCCGAGCCGAGGAGCTGGCGGAGGTACCACTGGCCGCGCGTCTCGTTCTGAGCGTCTTCTTCGGCGAAGGTCTGGACCTCAGCCGGGAAGTGACCGCAGAAGATGATGATGAAGGACCAGATGTTGCGGATGACGTTGGCAACGATGTTGGCAACCAGGATCGCGACAGGCGCCCACCAACCAGTGAACGGAACGAGGGCGATACCCATGACGGGCCATGCGATGTAGTCCTTGAAGACCTGCTTGCGGATCTTCTTCATGGCGCGTTTGCGGCGGCCCTGGAAGTCTTCCTTGGTGATCTTGCCCTGGAGGTACTGGTCGAGCTCGACACCGTGGTACATGATTCCCCACTCGAACACGAGCATCAGGATGAACGCGAGCGGCAGGTTGAAGCGGTGCGACGCGTACCAAGGCTGGTCCTCGTCGATCCGGAACATGTTGTAGCCGATGTCGCGGTCCATGCCGTGGATGTTGGTGTACGTGTGGTGGATGTAGTTGTGACCGTGCTTCCAGTCCTGCGACGGGGCGATGTTGTCCCACTCGAAGCGGCTGGCGTCGATCATCGGATCGTTCATCCAGTCGTACTGGCCGTGCATGATGTTGTGGCCGATCTCCATGTTGTCGAGGATCTTGGCCAAACCGAGGAACAGGATGCCGGCGATGAACGCGGGCGGGAAGAACGGCATGAAGATGCCGATGCGTCCGAGCACCTCGGAGGCGCGCTGTGCCTTGATGACGCGACGGATGTAGTCAGCGTCCTTCTGCCCGAGATCGTCAAGCACGCGCTGGCGCACGGTGTTGAGCTCGTTGCCGAAGTCCTCGAGCTGCTCGTACGTCATGTACTCGAGGCCGATGGTGGCCTTCTTGTCGCTGTCGGTGCTGACCAGCGACAGGGGAGCCGCGTTGTGGTTGCGCGCGCTGTGGGGCTTGATGGGTGCGTTCTTGGTCTTTGACACGGTGATCTCCTAAAGGGCGACGTTGACGTCGCCGACGGGGACGTGAACACAGATCTTGATGGTCTCGTCGGTGTTGGCGCTGATCTCTTTGCTGATGACGTGGCGCACGGCGCCGTGATTTTTCTTGACGACGCAGGTGTTGCAGACGCCCATGCGGCAACCGAACTCAGGCTTGAGTCCAGCGGCCTCGGCCTGCTCGAGGATCGTGGCGCCGGAGTTGTCTGCTCCGATGCGCGTGTTATCGAACGTCAGGGTGCCGGTGGCGTCGGGCGCATCGAGGTCGACGCTGGGCACCTTGAAGTACTCCATGCGGAGCTGATCAGTCGCGCCGAGCTCCTCGTACGTGTCGCGGACGCTGGCGATGAGGCCGGCTGGGCCGCACACGTACGTCAGGGTCTCTGACGGATCGATGCCGAGGTGTTTGAGGTGGTCGATCGAGAAGCGCCCCTTGAGCTCAGCGCCTTCGGTCGGCTGGCGAGTGTAGATGCGTACGACCTGGGCCTGGGGGAGCACAGCGGCGATCTCGTCGAGCTCGCCGCTGAACATCTCGTCCTCGAGCGAACGGGCGTAGTGCAGGAACGTGACGCGGCCGGTGTGGCCCGAGTCGCGGAGAGTACGGATCATCGACATCACCGGAGTGATGCCCGAGCCGCCGCTCATCAGCAGGACGTCGTCGGGGGTCTCGCGGGGGAGAACGAACCCGCCCTCGGCCTGCGAGAGGTAGACGATGGTGCCGGGCTTCAGGTCGTTGTGCAGGAACTGCGACACGTATCCGTCGGGGTGTGCCTTGACCGAGACGCTGAAAGTCTTGTTCTTGTTGGCGCGTGAGCTCGATACGGAGAACACGCGTACACGGCGCTTGCCATCGACCTCGACACCGAACTGGACGTGCTGACCGGGCGTGAAGCCCTTCCAGGCACCGTTGGGACGCAGCACCACAGTGCTGGCGTCGCCGGTCTCGTGGATGACGTCGACGACCTTCGCGCGCACGTTTTCCGCTGCGAGCATGGGGTGAATCTGGTCGAGGTAGTGATCGATCGTGTAGGGGGAGGTCAGGGACGCGACGGGCCGTGAGGCGAGAGCCTTGCGGATGATGCCCATCTTGTAGCCCTCCTCAAACTCAGTGAACGTGCGTACACTCAAATTGTGCCCGGTATCTGAGCCGTGCGCAACCACGAACCGCGTGACCTGAGGCACGCTGCGTACGAGTGTTCACTGAAAGACGGGAAGTTAGGCTGTGGCCATGTCAGATTCTGTGCCCGTGGAGACCCGCCAAGCGCAGAAGGAACGTACCCGCCAGGCGATCCTTGCCTCGGCACTTGAGCTGAGCCAGACGCAGGGGTTTGGGCATCTCAGCCTTCGACAGGTGTCAAGGCACGCCGGCATAGTGCCCACTGCGTTCTACCGGCACTTCGAGTCAATGGACGAGCTGGGACTCGCCCTGGTCGAGCAATGCTTCCGCACACTTCGCTCGATGATTCGCGATGCACAACGGGATTCGAAGGTCTTCGACAACATCATCGACTCCTCGGCCGAGATCCTGGTCGGCGTCGTGAAGCAGAACAAGGCCGACTTTGGATTCATCGCCCGCGAACGATTCGGTGGTCAGAGCGTCGTGCAGCAGGCGATTCGCCGCGAGCTCGAGGCATTCGTCAGCGAGCTCGCCGTGCTACTCGGCCGCCTGCCCAATATCGAGAACTGGGACACCGAGGACGTTCAGATGGTTTCGCGGCTGTTCGTCCGCAACATGGTGTCGAACGCCGAGGAGGTTGTGGAAATGCCGGATGGCCGTCCCGACCTCGAGGAAAAGATCAAGGAAGGCGCCCGCCGCCAGATGCGCCTGATCGTGATTGGCTTCAAGGAATGGAATCCGGGCGCGCCTCGTTCCTCGCCGCTCACTCCCGACGCTCGCTAGAGCTCGCATCGGGCCGGATTGGCGAGCTTCGCTCGCCCAATGGTCGCCTGGAGTGGTCAGGCGGTCCTAGCGACCTGCGCTGCGCCGTATGAATCCTGAGCGGTGGTTGCGAGGCGGTCGAGTGCAAGCTTGAACACGTCGTCGCCGAGTTCGTCCTCGAGCTGCTGCAGGATCGCGGGGTCTGCGGTGAAGTCGGCTTCCCACGTGACGTATGACGTCGTGTCGCTGTCGGCCTCGACGAGGACCGTCGCACGGTGGTTGGCGATCGGGAACGGGGGATCAGGCATGTGGTACGACAGCGTCATCTCCGACTCGTCGCGTGATACGACGGTGACGACGAGCTCAGGCGAAGCCTCGGGGCCGTCGGCGTAGATGCGGAGCTTGGGGTGCCACTCGGCGAAGTCGCCGGCGAGCTTCCATACGGTCTCAGCCGGTGCTGCGACGAAGGTCTTGCGAGTGATGCTGGGCATGCGGGTCCTCAGTTCGATGTGCCTATCCATTGAACCGGGTGAGCGTTGGTTCTCGTGCATCCAAACGGTGAGGCATTGCTCACGTGCCGATAGAACGGAACGATGTGCGCACGTTCGGCATGGACCGACTCCATGGGACAAGGTCTGCCACCGTCGTTGCTGTTGGGTGATCAGGTGCCCATGAGCGAGCGCATCTCGAGCGTGATGTCCCACCCGAGAGATTCGTACAGCGCGCGACCTTGAGCTGTCGCGGCCAGGATGCCGTTCTTCGCGCCGTGGTCGAGCGCGTACGACGTCAGCATTGACATGACACATGACCCGAGGCCACGACGCTGAAAGCCCGGTGACGTCTCGACCGCATCGAACACAGCGATGTCGCCGAGCACACCGACGGTGCCTTCAGATGCGACTTGATTGGCGGTCTCAAGGCGAAGGACGACGCAGTTGCCCTGAAGGTCCCAGCGCGCAGTGAACTCGGCATCGTGGAAGGTCCGTGTCGGCGCGAGGGTGAGTGTCATCAACGTCTCGTCGTCCCTGTCGACACGGACGCCCGGCGGAAGCGTGAGTTCTTCGTACTGCGAGACGTCCTTGGCGATGACCGTGAGCATGGCGCGCGGATCGCCCTCGATGTGCCGCATCAGGGAACGGAACGCCTCGGGACCGGGATCACTGCAGATCAGCTCGCTCTCGCGCGTACGAGATCGGGTGTGCACGAGCGGCCACCCGTCGAGCTCGGTCACCTCGATGCCACGTACGTGAACCCACGCAGCAATCCATTGCTCGGTGAGCGCGGAAGCATCGGGCATTGGTCAAGTCTTGCGGTGATCAAACCGCTTGGAGGGCCAGTTAGGTTGCAATTCTGTATCGGTCGCGCTGGCTCTCCGAGGCGTAGACCGTCAGGTGCGGTACTTGTCCAGCGAGTCGAGGATTGCGGAAGCGTCGGAAATGCGGGCTTCCTCGGCCTCGATCAGAAGCCGTTGCAATTCGTTGATCTCGCGATCTTGCTCGGCCATGTTCTGGCGCATCTCGTTGATGGCCGCGTCGCGTTCTGCGATCGCCGACATGGCGTTCGCAAACTCAATTCGTGCTTGGCTGGCTCGCTCGGACGCGGCCTCAAGAGCCGTCAGGGTCTCGTTGTACCGAGTCTTGACGTTGACGAGCTCCGATTGACGTGTCTCGAGTTCTGATTGAACGGTCTGGAGTTCTGGTTGGAGCGTCTGGACCTGCGCTCGAACTGTCTGAAGTTCCGATTGACGTGTCTCGAGTTCTGATTGAACCGTCCGGAGTTCTGATTGGAGCGTCTGGGCCTGCGCTCGAACTGTCTGAAGTTCCGATTGACGTGTCTCGGGTTCTGTTTGAACGGTCTGGAGTTCTGATTGGAGCGTCTGGACCTGCGCTCGAACTGTCTGAAGTTCCGTTTGGAGCGTCTGGGCCTGCGCTCGGACTTCGCTTTCGCGACGTCGTGCTTCCCGGAGAGCCGCGCTTTCAGTCTCTTCAAGAGACTTCGTCCCCATCGAATCCTGAGGAAGCGTCGCCGTCTCGCCTCCTACGCCGCTAGGCACGAAGGGGAGGTCGGCGCTCTCGGTCCCGTTGAAGCGAACGGTCCGCCTACGGCGTCCGGCGGACTGCTTGATGAGCGCCTGGCAGGCGTCGTAGAACTCGGGGCTGTCCGGGTCGAGTTCTTTGGCAGACGCGATCAGGGCGCGGGTAGCCGAGTCATGGCTTTGTGCGGCATCCATGCGCAAGACCTCCGAATGGGAGCTGACGACGACGGTTGGTCTCTATGGGTCAAGAGTACGTGTCGGTTGGCGTCTGTGTCGCCATTCAGCGAATCCTTGGGGTCGTCCGGTTGAGCGGCTGCTAGGTTGCGTCGTCGGGGAACGCGAAGGGGAGAACTGTGGCGGGACGTTTTGAGGGCAAGCGGGCGCTGGTGACCGGGGCCGCCGGTGGTGTGGGTGCTGCGACGGTGGAGTTGCTGTCGGGGGAGGGCGCGTCCGTTGTGGGCGTCGACCTGAACGCGACCGGCGACGTGCTGGCCTGCGATGTCAGTGACGAGGCTTCGGTCCGCGCGGCAGTTGCCACGGCGGTTGATCGGCTGGGCGGGCTCGACATCGTGGTCAACGTCGCGGGCATCGACCAGTTCCGCAAGTTCGAGGATCTGGACGTCGCCACATGGCAGCGCCATCTCGGGGTCAACCTGACCGGACCCATGCTGACCAGCCACGCTGCCCTGCCTCATCTTCGCGAGAGCAAGGGCAACATCGTCACGATCGCCTCGATCGCTGGCCTGCGCGCCCAGCCCTACCAAGCGGCGTACTGCGCCTCCAAGGCTGGCGTTATCCTGCTGATGAAGTCGCTCGCGCTTGAGCTCGCCGCCGATGGGATTCGGGTCAACACGATCTGCCCGGGCGGCATACAGACTGACCTGCCGACCAACGCGGCCGCCGAGCACGCTGACTCTCAGCTCGACTGGGATCTCCTGATGGAGACGGCCGGTGCCCGGTACGGCTTCATGCCGCCGAGCGATGTCGCCGACGCGATCGCCTACCTGGCTTCCGACGCCGCGGCCTCGGTGACCGGAGCCGTGCTCTCGGTCGACCGCGGCACGGCCTGCTGAACACCAGGAGTGAAGCGGTGAGCGGTATGAAGCTGGTCATGGGTGCCAGTGGCTTCCTCGGCTCGCACGTGACCCGCCAGCTCGTCGAACTCGGTGATGAGGTCAGGGTATGGATCCGGCAGTCCAGTTCGACACTGGGGATCGATGACCTCGAGGTCGAGCGACACCACGTCGACCTGGACATCCAGACCGCGCTTGATCACAGCAAAGCCACGCGTGAGCTTGGCTGGGAACCATCACCAGTCGAGGGCTCCATCCGCGCTGGCGTGAGATTGTTCCTGGACCAGGGCAACCGCTAGCGCGAAACAGGTCTCAGTCGCAGCCGGTTCCGTCGCCGTCACGGTCCAGCTGGTAGGGGTCACTTCCGGTCACCGCGACCGGATGGCCTATCTCGGGGCAGTTCATATCTGAGCGGATGGGCAGGCACGGTGAATAGCCCGCCATGCAATTGCTCTCAGGAGCAGTTGTTCTCGCTGGCTTCTTCACCAGCGGGACTGGAGCCGCGGTCGCTTCGCAGTCCGGCACAGGAGCGTCGAGGAACGCAGAATCGAGCTCGACCGCAAGCTCAGGATTCTCGTGGCGGAACTCGTCAAGGTAGCGATCATTGCCAAGTCCACTTTTCGCCAGCGCCACATTGAGGGACTTGCCCTCGTTGTCGAAGACCTCAGCGACCGAGCGTCCGTGGGTGTCTGTCGTATAGGCATCGGCCTTGAAACCAGATGCGATGAATTTACGTGTGTATGCAGCAGCCTCTTTGCCGCACTTCTCGTTGGCTTCAGGAGTGTTCACGAGTCCGAGGCGATACTCCTTGCCGTCTGACGCCACCCATGAGTCGCCATCCTTTTGGTCCGTCATGAACAACAGCACGACCGGTGTGGTGGTCGGCTCTGTCGTGGGTTGCTTTGAGACTTGCGCTGGATCAGCGGTTTCTGTCGGCTTGGGCTCGGCATCGGAATCCGGGGTCGTGGCGTTTCCGATGGCACCGATTCCAAGGAAGGTGACACACGCGACGACCAACCAGACCTGCCATCGTTTCGTCCAGGGCTTGGTGGCGATTTCTCCAATACCCACGCCGGTGGATGCAGGTACCACCTGTTCGACTGGCTTCTGCGCGTGCACGTAGTTGCTCGCGGTGTGAGCGGTCCATGCCTGACCGTCCCAGTAGCGCATTTCGCCCTGCGCGTCCGGATACCAACCGGCTGCTGCGCTAGTTCCATCGCTCATTCGGCGAGCGTGTCACGGGCGCTGGTCGAATATCGCCGAATGGGCCCATCAGCCGGTGGTGCGACTGCGAAATGGCCCGTGAGGGCTACCGACAACCCAGAACGCCCCCGACCGCGAGGTCGGGGGCGTTCCTCACGGCATCAGCTCAGATGTCGTAGTAGAGCTCGAACTCGTGCGGGTGCGGGCGAAGCTGGATCGGGAGGATCTCTTCGTTCCGCTTGTAGTCGATCCACGTCTCGATCAGGTCGGGCGTGAACACGTCACCAGCGGTCAGGAACTCGTGATCCTGCTCGAGGTTGTCGAGCACCGAGTTGAGCGACGTCGGCACCATGTCGATCGCTTCGTACTCTTCCGGCGGGAGCTCGTAGATGTTCTTGTCGATCGGAGCCGGCGGCTCGATCTTGTTCTTGATGCCGTCGAGTCCGGCCAGCAGCAGCGCCGAGAAGGCGAGGTACGGGTTGGCCGACGGGTCGGGGCAACGGAACTCGATGCGCTTTGCCTTGGGGTTCGAGCCTGTGATTGGGATACGCACACAAGCCGAACGGTTGCGGGCCGAGTAGACCAGCGCGATCGGAGCCTCGAAGCCCGGCACCAGACGGTGGTAGGAGTTCGTCGACGGGTTGGTGAACGCCAGCAGCGACGGAGCGTGCTTCAGGATGCCGCCGATGTAGTGGCGAGCGAGGTCCGACAGTCCGCCGTAGCCCGACTCGTCGTAGAACAGCGGCTTGCCGTCGTTCCAGATCGACTGGTGAACGTGCATGCCCGAGCCGTTGTCACCGAAGATCGGCTTCGGCATGAACGTGACGGTCTTGTCGTTGGCCCACGCGGTGTTGCGGACGATGTACTTGAACTTCATGACATCGTCAGCGGCTGCGAGCAGCGTGTTGAACTTGTAGTTGATCTCGGCCTGACCGGACGTGCCGACCTCGTGGTGACCGCGCTCAAGGATGAGTCCGGCGTTCGTGAGGTTGGTCATCATGTCATTGCGCAGGTCAGCGGTCTTGTCCGTCGGCGCGACCGGGAAGTAGCCACCCTTGTAGCGGACCTGGTAGCCACGGTTGTCGTCGATCGAGTTGCCGGTCTGCCAAGCAGCTTCGCTCGACTGGATCTCGTAGAACGACTTGTTGGCGCTGGTGCCGTAGTTGACGCGGTCGAAGACGTAGAACTCTGCTTCGGGGGCGAAGAACGCGGTGTCGCCGATGCCGGTCGTGGCGAGGTATGCCTCGGCCTTGCGGGCGATGTTGCGCGGGTCGCGCGAGTAGGCCTCGCCGGTGATCGGGTCGTGAACAAAGAAGTCCATCGCGATCGTCTTGCGAGCCTTGAACGGGTCGACGTATGCCGTGCCGATGTCCGGGTAGAGGACCATGTCGGACTGGTCGATCGTCTGGAATCCGCGGATCGACGAGCCGTCGAACGCCACGCCGCTCTTGACCATGTCGGCATCGAACGTCGAAGCCGGCAGAGTCACCTGCTGCTGGATGCCGGGAAGGTCGGTGAAACGGACGTCGAGGTACTCAACACCCTCGTCCTTGATGAACTTGAACAGCTCGTCGGCATTGCCGAACATATGTCCTCCTCGACCGCTTGGCGGTCTCTGTTGTCAATACGGCAGGGAAGTGCGTCGCTGCACTGAGCCCGACGTTAGGCTCCAGCAGTTTCCCGACCATCACTGGTTTGTTTCAGGCATGTTACAAGTGCCTCGGAGAGGCGATTCAGCGCCATCGGTAGGCTCACCGCGTGGAAACCCCCTCACTTGGCCGTCGCATCCTCGCACTGCTCATCGATTGGGCGGCCGCCGCCTTGAGCGCCGTCGCCTTGACCGGTGCCAGCTACCCGCCGAAGGACATCGGGGAGAACCTCGTGATCGTCGGGTTCTTCATCGTCGAGGTTGGCATCCTCACCGGCCTGTTGGGCTTCACGATCGGCAAGCGGATCCTCGGCCTCAGGGTCGAGAATCCCGCCGGCCAACCGATCGGCATACCCCGCGCGGTCCTGCGTACGGCACTGCTTTCGTTGGTGCTGCCGGCCATCGTCATGAACGAGGACAAGCGCGGCCTGCACGACATCGCTGCGGGTGCCCGCGTCATACGCGTCTAGACGCCACGCCGCCTGGAGTGGTTGAGTCGCTCCATGGCTGGCGGTCGGTGGGTCGAGCTCAGAGTTCACGGTGTCAGCGGTACGCCGCCTGAGTCGCTCCTCGCTCATCCGCACGTCAAGCAGATCGCCGGTGACGGCTACTCGCGCTACTTCCGGCCGATCAACGGCAACGGCAAGGAGCTCAAGGCCGAGGACGGTCACACCGTCGAGGGTTATCACTGGGGCCAGTTCACGTCAGGTTCGTGGCGCGCCGGACTTTGGTTGATCCTCGTTCCGTTCGGACTGGTCAACGCCGCACAGTTCATGCTGCCGCCGTTCGTCGACCGAACCTCCAAGTTCTGGCACGGACTGTGCGGTGCGCTGCTTCGCCTGGCGGCGTTGCTCATGACCTGCCTGTTCGCGTTCACCTCCGGCTTTGTGCTGATGGACCTGCTCGGCTGGCGTTGGGCGGCCAAGACCCGTCTGCTCAAGAGCTACGAGCCGGACACAGTTCTCACGGGGGCGGTGATCCTGAGCGCCGTCGCCATGCTCGTTCTGTATGTGCTCGGCAAGGGCTTTGGCCGTACGGGACCGTCGGACTCGATCGAGATGGACGAGACGACGACCACGCCGCTGGCCAAGAAGACGTTCTACCAAGGTGACGCGGACGCCTCGACTCTCCGTGCCCTGCACCTGGTTGCCTCGCTCGCGCTGATTGCGGTGATGGCAACGTTCGCGCGCGACGCGAATGCGTGGTCCACTCGTCCGCTGGTCGGCGTGATCGCGTTCGGTCTGCTGGTGGTCGCAGTGCTCGTCGTCACCTTCCTCGGCGATCCCGAGGGATCGGTCAGTGTCGCGATGCCGTCACGGATGGCTGGCCTGCGCGCCACGTGGCATGCCTTGACCAAGGTGCTGTCGCCGGTGCTCCTGGTGATCTCGACGATCATCGTGATCGTCGCCGCCCTCCAAATGAGCGGTGTCGAGCGGCCCAAACCCGTCGGCCGCATCGAAGCATTCGATGGCTTCGCCAACACGGTCATGGTCGCCGGGGTCGTGGTTCTCGTGCTGATGTCGTGGGCCAACGTGGCGCTGGCGTGGACCACACGTACGAAGACCGGCAGCGAGAAGGACCCAGCGCGCTTCTTCGTTCGGTACGCGTGGGGGATGACCAGCTATCTGATCGCAACCGTCGCGACATTCATCGGCGTGGGACTCTCGGCCGCGATCTCGACCGCGGTCTCGACCTCGCTCAACCTCGACATCGCCGAGCGGATCGACGAAAGAGGGCTGACTCTCAAGACGCGAGTCGGCGCGACTCCGATGCTGGACCGTGTCGCGTACGCCTGGGGACTCACGGCGCTGATGCTGATCGTGATCGCCATCTTCGCGCTGACGTTCTACTTCATCCGCCGCAAGCACTTCCTGGCCTCGAGCGAAGCGATGCATGCTGCGCCGGTCGCGGCGACGACCAAGCTGCCCGAGGGGTGGACGTCCAAGATTGCCCGCGGGATCTGGATTGCGCGTCTCAAGACCAAGCTGCCGGCCCTGTTCTGGGTGTTCGCCGCGTTCGGAGTGATGCTGGCGCTCGTTGTCGCCTGGGAAGTCGGCCTCTGCGCTGGCGGGAACGATCCAACGGACTGCAAGCAGGCGCCGTGGCTGCTCGACTACCTCAGCCAGCCCCGCCGCAGCGGCAATGGTGACTTCCTCACGATCTTCGGCGCCTGGACGCTGCTCGGACTGGCGGCCGGCACCGTCGCGCTCAGCCGCGGCGCCATCAAGACCCAGGCCTCCCGGCGCGGCGTCAGCATCATCTGGGACATCGTGTCGTTCTGGCCGCACGCGGTGCACCCGTTCGTGCCGCGCCCGTATTCCCAGCGCACGGTGGTCGATCTGCGCGACCGCATCCGCTGGCACCTGAGTGAGATCGGCGAGTCCGATGTGCAGCGGCCTGTTGTCGTATGTGGTCACAGCCAAGGGAGTCTGATCTCGTTCAGCGCTCTCTTGCTGCTCAGACCGGAGGAGCGCGATCGTGTGGCTCTGGTGACGTTCGGGTCCCAGCTGCGGATGATCTTCCCGCGTGCCTTCCCGGGCTTCGTCAACCTGGACTCGATCGCCGGCCTGTACGCGTCGCTCAACGGCGCCTGGGTCAACCTGTATCGCGCAACCGACCCGCTGGCCGGGCCCGTGCTGTCGTGGGATCACTCGCCCGACGGCGCCGACCCGTCATCGCAACACTTCCCGGACATCGGCGCCGGACGTCAGCCTGACTCGTACGATCCCGTGACCCGCCGCCGCATCAGTGGTGCCGACTGGCGAGTCATCGACCCCACCCCGTACGACGAGTTGCTGCAGACCGGAGCCGTGACCAGACTGCACGGTCACAGCGAGTTCTGGGATGACGCCGACTGGCCGACCGCCCTTCAGGCAGTTGTCAACGTCCCACCGCGAGGCTGAGCGAGCCTTTCGGCTCACGGCGTTTCGAGGTTCGCGCGCAGAGCGCACTCGCACCTCAACCACCTCGACCGGTCGCGCGCAGAGCGCACTCGGGTCTCGGTCAGCCGCGCATCGCTTTGCGGGAGCCCTTCATGCTTGTCGGCACGGGGCCGCGCGGCATGGGAGCAGCCGGACGCATCGCGTCGAGGGCCTTGAGCTTGTAGAGCAGCCCGGTCATCTGGGCCGGCTTGATGTTCTTGGGCAGCTTCTGGACGTGCTTGAGGAGCTTGGTCAGCTGCACTTCGCCCTCGCCGCGGCCGACGATGATGTCGGTCACCGGGACGTCCTCGCCGCCGATGCGGGCGTGCTTCTTCTTCTCGGCTGCGAGCAGATTCTTCACGCGGGTCGGGTTGCCCTCGCCGACCAGGATGATGCCGGGACGGCCGACCACGCGATGGACGATGTCCTGATTCTTGGTGAACGCGACGGCGGGCTTGACGTCCCAGCCGCGCTTCAGCATCTGCAGAGCACCTGCGGCGGCGCCGGTCTGGCCCTCGACCTGGGCGTACGCGGCCTTCTCGGCGCGACGTCCGAACACGATCAGCGCGGCGAGGATGCCGATGAGAATGGAGAACAGGATCGTGACGATCAGGCCGAAGGTGCCCGTACCGAAGACGAAGTAGCCGAGCGCCGCAGAGGCACCGCCGAACACGAGAAACGTCAGCAGCAGGATCAAGCCGATGTTGCGATCGTTGCGCTTGGTGATCGTGTAGGCCTGTCGCATCTGGCGGATGCGGCCCTTGGCGGGTGCGGGTGTGGCGTTGGACATGAGGGTCAGTCTACGGCGCCGTGCGGATCGCAGCGCTGCCGCGTCCGCTCTCGATGGCCTGCTGGTAGAGGCGACCGGCGCGGTAGGACGAACGCACGAGCGGTCCGGACATGACTCCGGCAAAGCCGACCTCGTCGGCCTCGTCCTTGAGCTCGACGAACTCCTCGGGCTTCACCCAGCGCTCGACGGGGTGGTGGCGCTTGGAGGGGCGGAGGTACTGCGTGATCGTGATCAGGTCGCAGCCGGCCCCGTGCAGATCGACGAGTGCCTGTGAGACCTCTTCGCGGGTCTCGCCCATGCCGAGGATCAGGTTGGACTTGGTGATGAGGCCATAGTTCCGCGCCTGCGTGATCACGTCGAGGGACCGCTCGTACCGGAACGCCGGTCGGATCCGCTTGAAGATGCGGGGGACCGTCTCGACGTTGTGCGCGAATACCTCCGGCCGGGAAGAGAACACCTCCTCGAGCAAGGTGGGGTTGCCGGAGAAGTCGGTGGCCAGGATCTCCACCCCGGTTCCCGGGTTCTTCGCGTGGATCTGCCGCACGGTCTCGGCGTGCAGCCACGCGCCCTC
>JBBSJW010000009.1:0-57402 GCA_038256885.1 Propionibacteriales bacterium | reverse complement strand
GTGCTGCTTGCCGGTCCTGTAGAGACGCTTGTACGCGAACGACACAGGTGTCGCCGCGGGAACGGGCTTGGCCACGATGCTTCCTCCATTCGCTGGACGGGAGATCTCCAGGAGGGATGATTCAGAGTAGCGTCGATACGGTGTCTGAAATGGCAGATGGCCCAAGATCGCAGGGATCTTGGACCATCTGAAACGGGGTGGACGACGGGACTTGAACCCGCGGCCACCGGCACCACAAGCCGGTGCTCTACCAACTGAGCTACGCCCACCACGCGTGCCGAGCATGCGCCCGACACGGCGTCAGGAAGTCTAACGCAGGTCGGACGCTCGCTATGACGGGCCCGTCACCGATCCGGCGACCTGGTCGGCGATCGCCTTGGCAGCATCGGTTTCGGGGCCGGGCTGGGGGACGAACACAGCGGCTCGGTAGTACTTGAGTTCTTCGATGCTCTCTTGGATGTCGACCAGCGCACGATGGTGTCCACGCTTGGGCGGCGAGGCGAAATAGGCCCGCGGGTACCACTGTCGCGTGAGCTCCTTGATCGACGAGACGTCGACGACGCGATAGTGCATCCAGGTCTCGAGCTCGGTCATGTCGCGGGCGAGGAACATCCGGTCTGTGCCGATCGTGTTGCCGGCGAGCGGGGCCTTGCGGGGCTCCTTGACGTGCTGGCGGATGTAGTCGAGCACCTGCTCCTCGGCGTCGCGCAGGCTGAGCCCGTCATCGAGCTCGGTGAGCAGACCGGAGTTGGTGTGCATGTTGCGTACGAAGTCGTCCATCTGATCGAGCGCCTCGGCCGGAGGCTTGATGATCAGGTCGACCCCAGCGCCAAGGACGTTGAGCTCGTAGTCGGTGACGAGAGCCGCAACTTCGACCAACGCATCGGTCTCAAGGCTCAGCCCGGTCATCTCGCAGTCGATCCACACCAGCTTGTCATTCACGTCGTGCACCTTACTTGCCCTCGCCAACGACCCACTCCGAGCGCAACGCTTCGAGCGGCCGGATAGGGTCTGATGGAACCTTCTACGAACACCTTGCGTTGGTCACTCGTGACATTCAAAGCGATGACCGCCGGACCCAGGAGACATACGTGGCAAACGAACGTCAAGAGCGCGCCGCCCGTGCCGAGCAGATGCGCAAGGAGCGGGAGAAGGCCGACCGCAAGCAACGCAACCTGATCTCCATCGCGATCGTCACAGTGGTCATTGCCCTGATCGCGGTCGGCGGCTATGCCGTCAAGAGCGCGAATGACAAGAACAAGACCAACACCGACCTCGTGGCCCCCAAGAACGTCAACGCCGACTACGGGTTCGAGTACGACGCTGAGGCGGCTGGCGGAACGGCCGGCACGAACCCAGTCAAGGTCATACTGACCGAGGACTTCCAGTGCCCGGCGTGCCTGTCGTTCGAGCAGCAGAGCGGCGCCTTCCTCAACGACCTGGTCAAGAAGGGCGAGATCACGATCGAGTACCGCCCGATCAGCTTCCTGGACAGCCAGAGCGGCAACGAGTTCTCCAGCCGCGCGCTCAATGCGGCACTCTGCGTGCTCGACCAGGGCGGCATCGAGAAGTACAAGGTCATGCACGATCTGCTGTACGCCAACCAGCCGGCCGAGGGCACGGTTGGACCAGATGACAAGGCGCTGATCGAGACGGCCAAGAATGCTGGAGTCACCGGAATCGACTCGTGTGTCCTCTCCAAGCGCTTCGGTCCGTGGATCGAGGATGCGGGCGAGCAGCTCAGCAAGGACGGGTTCGAAGGCACGCCATGGGTCCGCATCGACGGCAAGGACGTCAAGTCCCCGACACCTGCGGCGATGCAGCAGGCGATCGATGCGGCCAAGAAGGCGTAGATCGGACACCGCAAGGCGCATTTGTCGGCGAAAACCGGTACACTTTTCAGTAGTTGCACAACGTTGGGCCGTACGAATGAATCTGGTTTCCTTAAAGGGTGTCTTGTTCTCCTCGAAGGTTGAATGTGTGTGGCGAAGTCGTTCGCGAAACGCGTGAGTGACTAGCTCGCTAATAGGAGTAAGAACATGGCAACAGGAACCGTCAAGTGGTTCAACGCTGACAAGGGCTTTGGATTCATCGCCCCCGACGACGGCAGCGAAGACGTATTCGCGCACTTCAGCGCGATCGCCACGAGCGGCTACCGCTCGCTGGACGAGAACCAGAAGGTTGAATTCGACGTCGAGCAGGGCCAGAAGGGCCTGCAGGCGACGAACATTCGTCCCCTCTGATTCACCCACTGATTTAGTTCAGTAAGAATGCCCCGGAGCCTCGGCTCCGGGGCATTCTTCTGTGCTCTGCTAACTAGGCTTGAAGTGGAGCTTCGCGATACGGCGCCAGGCCGCCGAGCTCGACGGCGTCCAACAGTTCGATGGCAGCGAGTGCACCGTTCGCCCGTACGGTCTCCGGATCGCACCACTGCACTGACTTGATCTCGGTGACCTGCAGCTCCATACCCTCGGTGATCGAGCTGTCGACGATGCCGAGGTCGAACAAGAAGATGCACGCGTCATCCCAGCCGCGCCACGCCGGCAGCCAGTTGACCGTGATCAGTCCCTGAACTTCGACCGTGATGCCGAGCTCTTCCTGCAGCTCGCGCACGAGTCCGGTGGCGGGCGCTTCGCCCACCTCGATGACGCCGCCAGGCAGGTCCCATTCCTCTTTGTAGGTCAGCTCGCACATCAGCACTCGGCCCTGCTCGTCTCGGAGCAGTCCCTGGCCGATGATGCGCTTGGTCGGCAGTCCGGCGTTGAGGATCGAGATGAAGCCGTCCCGGCTGAACACGGGCGGATCGTCAACGAGTCGCGCAAGCAGCGCACGGTCGGGGTCATCGCCCGCGCCCCGCGTGATGCCTTCGCGACGAAGGCCAGAGATCGAGGCCGCGCGGATGTCGTCGGTGCGATCGACGGGTATACGCGCCTCGACGCGCGTCCAGCCGAGCTCGCCGAAGGCGTGATCGAGGGCGAGGCGCAGTGCGCGGATGGCGACGCCGAGGTTGTCGGCACCGGCGTTCCATCGGATCGATCCGGATCTGCGCTCCTCAGGTCGCAGCGCGACTGTTCCAACGCGTTCGCCGTCAATGACGATGGCGAAGCCGATGAACTCGTCAGAACCCGTCGTCGGCTCGAGCGACAGGTCGTCGTCGCGCAGGATCGCGGTCATACGTCCATCCTGCCAGCCGACGTCGGAGGTCAGTTCTCGCAGCCGCCGACCTCCGCGATGTCGCCGTTGAACCGCTTGGTCGTGCCGTCGCGGTCAGTGAGGGCGTACGCCGAGCAGTAGTAGAAACTCAGCGAACCGTCGAGCTTGAGCGTGATCGGCTTCCACACACCGTTGCCGGCAGGCTCGAGGTACGGGAACGACGTTGCCAACAGCGGATCCGTGCCGGTCGGCTTGGCCGTAACTCCCTCGTGCTTGAGGTAGCGGCCGAGCCACCGCTGTACGTACACGCTCGTCAAAGCTTGCCCATAGCGGCTGGCGGGCATGACCAACGGGATGTCGGTGTACTCAAGGTGCGTCGATGCCCGCGGAACGATCACCATGGAGTCGACCTTTTTGGCGCGCCACGTGTCGAAGCCCGTGGCACGTTCGCGTTGAGGAACGGGATCGCCAGGAGCGGGAGCGAGGGAGGAGCCAGCCGAGAAGGCAGCCGGGGTGACGGTGAATCCGTACTCGGACTGGATGCCCAAGGCCGGAACCGAAGGCTTGATTGGTCCGACGTCTGTCACCCCTCCGCCGACTTCGAGCCCGCCTCCTTGGAGCTTGTCGAGAGCGACGACGGCCGCGACGCGCTTGTCTGTTCCCTGAACCCTTGAGACGGCGAACGCACCCAGAGAGTGGCCGATGATCGCGAACCGGGTTGTGCGGCCCTCAGTGGCGGTGCGCTTGTCGACGGTCCGATCGAACTGCTTCCACAGTGGGTTGAAGGCGTCGATCTTCGTGTCCGCCGCACCGATGTTTTTGTACTTCTTGCTCGGTGTGGAGAAGAAGAAGTCCGTCGCGTCCTCGGTGCCCTTGACGAAGTTGGACGCCTGCTGGAAGGGGAAGCCGGGGCATCCGGTCATTTCGGTGGACTCTGGCCCGGAGAGCGGATTGCAGAACGGGAACGCATTGCCGGTTTGGTGGGGGAGAGTCTCGCTGGTTCCTTGGCCCTGCACGTCGTACGCGAGGACCACATATCCGCGCTCGGCGAGGTCCTCGGCGAGCCACCGGTACATGCCTTGGGATCCCTGCACGGAGCCAGGAGTCAGCACGACACCTGGGAATGGGCCCTTGAGCTTTACGCCGGTGTATGGGTCCTTCGCGCCGGGCTTGGGGCTGAACACGTCGCCACGGAGCAGGGCTCCGTGGCGGTTCGTGAACGTGACTGGTGTGATGACGCCACGCGTACCGTTCCAACTCGCACGCAGCGGATTGCCTACATTCCAGCCCGGCACGACCATCGCCGCGGTCAGCGCGCGCCGAGTCGGCGTCGCAGCCTGCGCGAGAAGCTGCGCCACCGTGGTGGTGCTGCTCTCCTTGATGAGTGACGGCAGGTAGGCGGGATTCGCGAGCTGACCGCCGGAACCAGTGATGCGGCCGTACGCGTTCGCGATATTGCCCAGATCTCGCACCAGGTACTCCGGTGATCCCGGCTTGGGAGCTGCAGCGTGGGCTGGGACTGCTGTGACGACAAGCGCCAATGAGCAGACGGCCACGGACGCGATGCGGGAGAGCGAGGGCATGCCGGAACCAACGATCGCTGCACCGCGACGTCACGTCGCGAGATGTCAGGCGGGCGGGGGAGGATCGCGACGTTCGACGACAGTACGATCTCCGCGCTGACTCATGATCAGACTGAGGACGATGCCCAGTGCACCAGCGCCCATCAGGATGTAGCCGACCTGGACGAGGTCGACTCCGCTGATGGCGTCCTGAACGGCGAACGCCAAAACGGCTCCGACTGCGAGGAGGAAGATTGATCCACCGAAATACATGGAAGTGCCTTTCGTAGGGGGCACTTTCAACGTACGCAGGATCCCGCGGTCCGCATCTTTTACTGACCTACGGCCTATGCTCGTCCGCGACGACAGCATCGACCGGAAGGCCTGCTCGTGGGAGAGCTCGTACGACTCGAAGTCAGCGACGGCGTGGGTACTATTCGCCTCGACCGGCCCAAGATGAATGCGCTCAATGCGCAGATGCAGAGCGAGATCGTCGAGGCGTGCGCTGAAGCGCAGAGCCGCGACGACGTTGCCGCTGTCGTTGTGTACGGCGGCGAGCGGGTGTTTGCCGCTGGCGCCGACATAAAGGAGATGGCGGACATGTCCCACGAGGACATGAAGAAGCACGCCCATCTCCTTCAGGACTTCACCAAGTCCCTCGCAGGCATCAACAAGCCGACGGTCTCGGCGATCACCGGATTCGCGCTCGGCGGTGGGTGTGAGGTCGCACTGTCGACCGATCTCCGATTTGCCGCCGACAACGCCAAGCTCGGACAGCCCGAGATCCTGCTCGGCATCATCCCGGGTGCAGGCGGTACGCAGCGTCTGGCACGGCTGGTTGGTCCGGCGAAGGCCAAGGACCTGATCTTCACGGGACGGTTCATCGACGCCCAGGAAGCGTTGGCCATCGGGCTCGTTGATCAGGTCCACCCCGCCGACGAGGTCTACGACAAGGCTGTCGAATGGGCCAAGCAGTTCGTCGGCGGACCGAAGCTGGCGTTGGGCGCTGCGAAGCGCGCCATCGACCGGGGCCTCGACGTGTCGCTGGGCGATGGGATCGCAGTCGAGCGAGACGAGTTTGCGGCGTTGTTCGCTACCGAGGACCAAAAAGCAGGCATGATCTCGTTCATGGAGAACGGGCCCGGCAAGGCCGCATTCAGCGGCCGCTGACTCATCGCACTCCGGCGTGTGTAACCGCATGTTGGGGCAGGTGACAGGCGGGGCGCATGGGGCATACTGAGAATCGACTACAAATGCGTGGCGCTACAACGAGAGGGAGTCATGACTGACTCAGAAGACAACCAGCCGGTCGACCGCAAGCGGGCTGACCCATTGCAGGTTGCCGCCGACATGCTCGCCCAGGAGGAGACCACCGACGATCGGGCGAGTTCTGGCCCACGCCACGCGCCTGAGAGTCGGTCCCATGCACGCGACGAGGATGAGTCTGACTCGCCGAAAGCCCGCCGTGCTGCTGCCCGTGCGGCACGCCAGGAAGCATTGGACAAGCGCCGCAAGGATCGCGCCGCTGCCAAGGAGCTCGCGGCGTCGCGACGCCGTGGCGGTGATGAACCGGAGAGCACCAAGACCCTTGCAGACTCCAAGACCCTTGCAGAGAAGTTAGATGAAGCACGCGAGGCGGTCGCGACCCCGCCCAGCCGCGAAGAGCTGTCACAGCCCGACCGCGAAGAGCTGAGCGTCGAAGAACCTCCGCAGACCATCACGTGGGGCAACACGCCAACTGCCGCTGATTTCTCGGACGAGCCCGAGCCGCAGCTGGCGGTCGAACCACCGCGCGAGTCGGCACAGGCTGTCGCCGGTTTCGAAGGCGAGGAGGTTCGCGCGGAAGAGTCGCACGCCGACCCGGAGTCCAGCGCGTACGAGACTGAATCGCGTCCCGAGGCCAACGACGTTCCCGAGCGCGACGAGATGTACACCCCGCCGGCCGACGGCGTATCGACGTTCGCCGAGAAGCTTGCCGCGGCCAGTGCCGCCGCCCAGCAGCGCGTTGCCGCTGCCCGGCAGGAGGCTGCGCGTCTCATGGAAGAGGCCGCGCGCGAGCGTGCGCAGGTCAGCGCAAGGTTGACCGCTGACGAAGCCGCACAGCGCGAAGTCAGTGCCGCCAAGCTCAAGGCCGCCGAGCAGGCTGCCGCCGAGCGGGTGTCCGCTGCGCGGCAGGAGGCTGATCGCGTATCTGCGGACATCGAACGTGAGCGGGCCGCTGCGGCCGCCAAGATCACCGAGCTCCAGCAGGCCGCTGATGCCCGAGTCGCCGCTGCGCAAGCCGCCGCTGACCGCCAGGCCGAACAGCGCATCAATGAAGCCAAGACCGAGGCCAAGAGACTGGCCGAGGCCGCAGAGGCTGAAGCCCGGGAGACAGCCGAGCGCCGTATGGCCGAGGCCGAGGTCGAGGCACAGGAAGCCGCGCAGCGCAGGTTGGCTGACGCAGAGCGCGATGCGCAGCGTCGCATCGAAGAGGCTCGAGCCGAGGCTGCTGAAGTCTCCGAGAAGGCCAAGGCAGATCGTGAGGCGGCTCTCACACAGCTCGCACAGGAGCGATCCGAGGCAGATGCGCGCCTGGCCGAGGTACGCGCCGAGTCCGAGCGGATCGTGCGCGAAGCCGAGCAGACATCGGCCAGCCATGTCGCCGCCGCCAAGGCCGAGGCGGAGAAGTTCGCACAGGAGTCTGCCGCCGAGCGTGTCGCCATCGCCGTACGAGTGGCCGATGCCGAGCGTGCCGCCGAAGAGAAGCTCATCGCTGCCAAGCTCGAGGCGGACCGCCTTGCAGCCGAAGCCGCACGTCGACACGAAGAAGCCGCTTCCGAACTTGCCCGGGAACGTGATGAGGCCAAAGCTCTCGTCGAACGAGCCAACAAGGAGGCCGAGAAGCTCGCTCGCGAAGCCGAGGCCGAACGTGCCGACGCGGCAGCCAAGCTGGCTGATGCTGAGCGCATGGCCGCTGAGAAGGTCAGGATCGCCGAGGCCGAGGCCGAGCTCGTTGCGGCAAACGCCGCGGAGGCCGCACGTGCTGCCGCCGACGCCCGCAAGGAAGCAGAGCGCAAGCTCGCTGCCGATGTTGAGGCTGCCCGCCTGGATGCCCAGGAGAAGATCGAGGAAGCTGAGAAGGCCGCCGCCGAACGTGTGGCAGCTGCCCAGGCCGAGGCGAAACGTCTGTCCGACCGTTCAGTCGAGGATGCCCAGGCCCGTGTCGCCCAAGCACAGGCAGAGGCCGAGCGAGTCACGGTGCAGTCCAAGCGGGATGCTCAAGAGCGACTCTCGCAAGCCGTTGCGGCCGCGCGAGTTGCGGCCGAGGAGAAGCTCCAAGAGGCCGAGCGGACTGCACTCGAATGGGTCGCTGCAGCCGAGGCGGAAGCAGACCGCGTAGCGCAGGAACACATCGTCATGGCCAACCATTCGGGCGTGCCCACACCGTTGACTGAACCCGAGCCATTGGTTGATGAGTTCGTGGATGAACAACCAGCCGACGACCAACAGCCTGAGGCGGTGAGCGACGAGTCTGAGGCCCTCGCCCCCCCGATCAAAAAAAGAGTCGTCCGGCGCAAATGATTCTCACGACCTCGAAGTAGACGAGCTAGCCACGCCCCAAACCGGGACGCCGGGTGTCATGACCGCAGGGGCGATCCAGACGATCTTCGGCGATTCCGGAGAGGGCAAGGACGTCGTGGACGACGGGCCTTCGAAGGTCGAACGTCGTCAGGCTCAGGCTGAGGCGAAGGCAGCCAACCGTGCCGCGCGGATGCAGGCAAGGGCCGAGGCCAAGGCGGCTCGTGCTGAGGAAAAGGCCGCTGCCAAGGCAGCCCGCGACGAGGACCGAGTAGCGACGAGGGCAGCCAAGCTGGCAGCCCGCGAAGCTCAGGCGTCTGATGATGACGACGGCGACGAGGAGATGAGGGCGCGGGCCAAGGCCGATGAGGCTGAGGCCAAGGCTGCCGCCAAGCTCGAACGGCAGGCCGAGATCCAGGCCAAGCGTGAGGCTCGAGCCGCTGCCAAAGCAGCACGCAAGCAGCCGACCACCGAACCCGAGGTCGACGACAGCGAGGGCTCCGAACGCCCGATCGCTGTCGCAGCCAAGCTGCAGCAGGACCACGAGGACGCAGAGCAGCGCGAGCGAGAGGCTCGCGAGGCCAAAGAGCATGCAGCAAAAGCGAAGCGCGAGGCCGCTGAGGTTCGCAAGGCCCAGAAGGCCGAGCTCGCTGCAGCACGCCAGAAGGAACGCGAGGAGGCCGCGGCCGCCAAGGCTGTGGCCAAGGCCGACCGCGAGGGAGCCAAGGCTGCAGCAAGGAGCCAAGCGGCGTCCACCGAGTCAATTGAGGACGATCACATCGTCGAGGCTCCGCGCGAGCCCAAGAAGTCCTTGATCGATCGACTCCGGCCCGCACCGACGGATCAGCCGGTCGACGCTGAGGATGCACCGTCCAACCTCGTGCCGACCCTCGCGGTTGTGCTCGGTGCCCTGGGCTTCGTGTTCTCCGTCGTTCTCGCAATCGGCGCGTTCATGGTGGCGCTCAATCCGCAGGATGATGGCGGGCTGTTCAACGCCGTGTCCAACATCTGCGATGCGCTCGTCGGTCCGTTGCGCGGTCTGTTCTCGTTCTCAGGTGACAACGGTGAGAGCAAGGAAGCGCTGGTGGCCTGGGGATTGGGAGCACTCGGCTATCTCGTCCTCGGTCTGTTCGCGCAGTCATTCCTGCGCTCGCGATCCGAAGACGAATAGCGCCTGAAGTCCACCGACTCACTCGTTGTACGAGCAGTGTGATGTGACCTAACCCATGCCGCTGGGGCTCGCCCGCATTGCTACGCCTCGGTAACATTCAGGTCACAAGAGACCACCTCGATCCGGCGCTTTGCGCCATGGGATGGTGGCTCTGCACCCCTGCTACTCCGGATTGCCAAAAAAACAGGAGGGTCCCTCGTGACCAAGATCGTTGTTGCGGTCAAGTACGTCCCAGACGCAACCGCCAACCGTTCGTTCAACGCAGACAACACCGTTGACCGTGATGGCGTTGACGGCCTGCTGTCGGAGCTCGACGAGTACGCGGTCGAACAGGCACTGCAGATCATCGAGGCTGGTGAGGGCGAAGTAACCGTTCTCACGGTCGGCCCCGACGACGCAGCCGACGCGATCCGCAAGGCCCTGCAGATGGGCGCCGATGCTGGCGTACACGTCAAGGACGACGCGATCCACGGCTCTGACGCCTTCGCCACGTCTCTCGTGCTGGCCGAAGCGATCAAGAAGCTCGACTACGACCTGCTGTTCTTCGGCATGACCTCGACTGACGGCGGAATGGGCGTTGTCCCGACGCTCGTCGCCGAGCGCCTCGGCGTCCCCGCCGTGACGTTCGCTTCCGAGGTCACGGTCGACGGCGACACCGTCAAGATCCGTCGCGACGGCGACGTCGCCGCTCAGACGATCGAGGCAACCGGCAAGGTCGTGGTGAGTGTCACCGACCAGACCGGCGAAGCTCGCTACCCGTCGTTCAAGGGCATCATGGCCGCGAAGAAGAAAGAGGTCCAGGAATGGAGCCTCGCCGACCTCGGCCTGGACGCTGCAAGCGTCGGCCTCGACAACGCCTGGTCCAAGGTTGAGTCGTTCGAGCCCCGCCCGCCGCGCACTGCCGGCGAGATCGTGACCGATGAGGGAGACGGCGGCACCAAGCTCGCCGAGTTCCTTGCCTCCAAGAAGTTCGTCTGAGAAGGAACTGACCCATGTCTGAAGTTCTCGTAGTCGTCGACCACGTCGACGGAGCCGTTACCAAGCCCACTCTCGAGCTGCTGACGATCGCCAAGCGACTCGGTGAGCCGTCCGCGATCTACTTCGGCGGCGACGATGTGCCGTCCGTGCTCGCTGAGCACGGTGCCGAAAAGATCTACCAGCTCGATGATGCCGCCTACACCGACTTCCTGGTCGCGCCCAAGGCTGAGGCAATTGCCAAGATCGCCGGCGACTCGTCGCCTGCGGCTGTGCTGCTGTCCTCGAGCGCTGAGGGCAAGGAGATCGCCGCTCGCGTCGCTCTCAAGATCGAGTCGGGACTCATCACGGACGCGGTTGACGTCACGGCTGATGGTGTGACCACGCAGTCGGTCTTCGCCGGCAACTTCACCGTGCAGGCCAAGGTCACCAAGGGTGCCGCGGTCATCACCGTCAAGCCCAACTCGGCCAACCCCGAGGCATCGGCTGGCGCCGGCGCTGTCGAGGCCGTCTCCGTCGACATCTCGGATGCCGCCAAGGGTGCCAAGATCACTGACTCGCAGCCCAAGGCAGAGTCGGGCCGCCCTGAGCTCACCGAAGCAGCCATCGTCGTCGCAGGTGGACGCGGTACGGGCGGTGACTTCTCTGAGGTCGAGGCATTCGCCGACTCGCTCGGAGCAGCTGTTGGCGCCTCGCGCGCCGCGGTTGACTCGGGTTGGTACCCCCACTCGTTCCAGATCGGTCAGACTGGCAAGACGGTTTCGCCCCAGCTGTATGTCGCCAACGGCATCTCGGGCGCGATCCAGCACCGTGCCGGTATGCAGACGTCCAAGACGATCATCGCGGTCAACAAGGACGACGAAGCACCGATCTTCGAGCTCGTCGACTTCGGCGTCGTGGGAGACCTCAAGACGGTCCTCCCGCAGGCCACCGATGAGATCAAGAAGCGCAAGGGCTGATCAGCAAAACGTTCACCCGTTCGAACAGCCGGTCCCTGAGGGGGCCGGCCGTTCGTCGTGTGACCTGATTCGACTGGGCGATGTCAGAGTGATCCGGTGGAACTATTGACTTTTCCGGACCTGAGTTTTGGTGACACTTTGATTACGGAGCTCTCCAGCGCTGTCGGGTGAGCCTCTGGGAGTGATAGCAAGGGGGTTGCGCGCGCTCAGTGTGCACAACCCCATTCACAGGAGGAATCCATGCGACTCTCTCGGCGTACACGCCTTGCGGGTGTGGCATTCGTCGCTGTCGGCAGCCTTACCTTGGCAGCTTGCGGTGGCGGAAGCGACGAAGCCGGCGGAACCGACTCGGTCATCACGGTCTACGGGACAAACCCGCAGAACCCGCTGATCCCGACGGCGACCAACGAAGTAGGTGGCGGTGACCCGCTCAACAACCTCTTCGCGGGACTCGTCGCCTACAACACCGACGGTTCAGTCACCAACGATGTCGCTGAGTCCATCGAGCCTGACGCCGCCAAGAAGGTTTGGACCGTCAAGATCAAGAGTGGCGAGAAGTTCACCAACGGCGAGGCCATCACGGCTGACTCGTTCGTGAAGGCGTGGAACTACGGCGCCAACCCCGCCAACAAGCAGCTCAACAACTACTTCTTCTACCCGATGGAGGGCACCGACGACATTGGTAACACTGTCGAGGGTGCTGAAACGGTCAAGGGCCTGAAGGTTGTCGACGACACTACGTTCACCGTCACGCTGAAGGATCCGGAGTCGGACTTCCCGCTCCGCCTCGGCTACTCGGGTTACTTCCCGGTCCCCGAGAGCGCCTATGGCGACGACGGCAAGATCACCAAGGAGTACGGCGAGCGTCCGATCGGCAACGGTCCCTACAAGCTCACCAAGAGCGGCTGGGAGCGCAACAAGCAGATCGCGCTTGAGCCCAACCCGGACTACGACGGACCGCACAAGGCCAAGAACGGCGGCCTGGTGTTCAAGTTCTACGCCGGCGGTGGCACGGATGCTGCCTACACCGACGTCCAGTCGGGTAACCTCGACGTCCTCGACCAGGTGCCGCCGAGCGCGCTCACCACGTTCGAGAGCGACGACAAGGTTGCCGCGTACAACGAGCCCGGTTCGAGCTTCTCCTCGCTGACGATTCCCGAGAAGCTTGCTCACTTCGACGGTGCTGAGGGCGACCTGCGTCGCGCTGCCATCTCGCTGGCCATCAACCGCCCCGAGATCACCGAGAAGATCTTCAACAACGCTCGTACGCCTGCGAAGGACTTCACTTCGCCTGTGCTCGATGGTTGGACGGACGAGGTCGAGGGCAATGACGTCCTGACCTTCAACGCCGAAGAGGCCAAGAAGAAGTGGGCTGAGGCTGACGCAATCTCGAAGTGGGACGGCAAGTTCGTTGTTGCCTACAACGCTGACGGCGCTGGCAACAAGGAGTTCACCGAGGCTATGGCCAACCAGGTCAAGAACGTCCTCGGTATCGACGCTGAGCCGAAGGTCTACCCGACGTTCGACGAGCTCCGCAAGGAAGTCACCGAGCGCACCATCAAGACGGCATTCCGTACTGGTTGGCAGGCTGACTACCCGTCGATGCTCAACTACCTCGCTCCGATCTACGCCACTGGCGCAGGTTCGAACGATGGTGACTACACCAACCCGGAGTTCGACAAGCTGATCTCGGAGGCTGCGGCCGCTGAGGGCGATGCGCGCTACAAACTCATCGGTGAAGCTCAGGCGATCCTCCTGAAGGAATTGCCGGTCATCCCGCTGTGGTACCAGAACGCAACCGCGGTTACGTCGAAGAACTTGAACGGCTTCGAGTTCAACTGGCAGCAGAAGCCCGACTACTACAAGCTCACCAAGTAGTAGCCAGGTTCGACAAGCGAGCGGGGGCAGCCACCTGGCTGCCCCCGCTCGTCGGGCCTACCCGACTGGTGGTTCAACACGGGGGAGTACCGTGTCGGCCATCCGTGATCTGCCCTTCCACGGACTCAAGGAGGCCAACCCATGTGGTGGTACGTCGCCAAGCGGTTGTTGCAAACCATTCCAGTTTTCCTGGGCGCCACGCTGATCCTCTTCATCTTGTTGAAGCTGCGACCGGGCGACCCAATCCTCAACTTGGCCGGCAACAAGCCGGTCTCCCAGGAAGTACGCGACGCGCTCGCCGCGCAATACCACCTCGACGACCCGCTGCTCGTCCAGTGGTTCCAGTTCGCCAAGAACGCCTTGATATTCAACTTCGGTGAGACGTTTGCTGGCCAGCCGGTCTTCGAGCTCATCAAGCAGACCTTCCCGGTCACCGTCGTGCTCGCCATCATGGCCCTCTCGATCGACGCCGTGCTCGGCATTGCCATCGGTACGTTCGCGGGTCTCCGCCGCAACGGCTGGTTCGACTCGAGCGCGCTGGTCGTCTCCCTCCTGCTGATCTCCGTGCCGATCTTCGTCGTCGGTTTCGTGATGCAGCTGATCTTTGGCGTCAAGCTCGGGTGGACCTCGCCCACTGTCGGCAGTGATTGGACCATTGGCGACTTGATTCTGCCGGCGGTCGTGCTGGCCATCGCCAACTTCGCCTACACGATCCGCTTGACGCGAACGTCAGTCGCCGAGAACCTCAGCGCCGACCACGTACGTACGGCTCGTGCCAAGGGGCTCTCAGAACGTCTGGTCATCCGCAACCATGTGCTCCGCAACTCGCTGGTGCCCGTTGTCACCTACATCGGCATCAACCTCGGATCTCTGATGGCTGGCGCCATCATCACCGAGACCATCTTCAATGTCCCCGGCATCGGCAATGCTGCATATGTCGCGATCCAAAAGGGCGAGACCTCGACTGTCGTCGCCATCGTGACGTTCATGGTCATGATCTACGTGCTCATGAGCCTGCTGGTGGACCTGATCTACGCCGTACTCGACCCGAGGATCCGCTATGTCTGAGACACGATTGGGTCAGGAGCGATTCATCGCACCGATTGACGAGACCCCGCTGAGAGCCATCGATGAGGTCAACGTCGATGCTGTTCCCGAAAACCAGTGGAAAGAGGCCTGGAAGCGTCTCCGTACCTCATGGCTGTTCTGGTTCGCCATCCTCATCCTCGCGGGGATCGCCGCGATGGTGTTCTTTCCAACCTTGTTCACCGATGCCAACCCGAAGAAGGGCGAACTCTCCAACAGCTTTGCGCCGTCTTCAGAGGGACATCCGTTCGGGTTCACCCGACAGGGCTATGACGTCTGGGCGCGCACCGTCTACGGAGCACGCGCATCTGTCGCCGTAGGTCTGTTGACCGCGATCATGACGACGTTGCTCGGCATGGCGACGGGCGCCGTCGCTGGCTTCTACGGTGGGATCACCGACACGTTGATCTCGCGATTCAGTGACATCTTCTTCTCGATCCCGTTGCTGCTCGCCTGCATCGTGGTCATCTCGGTGCTCAACAACACCTTCCCGGATCGTGGCTTCTGGGCCTCGGTGTTCGTCGTGGTCATGGCGCTCTCGTTGTTTGCCTGGCCCCAGATCACCCGACAGATGCGAGGGGCCGTACTCGAGATCAAGAATCTGGAGTTTGTCGACGCGGCGACTGCGATCGGCGCCTCGAAGATGAAGAACTTGCGCCGCCACATCGTTCCCAACGCGCTGGCACCTGTCATCGTGACGGCGACGATCTCGCTGGGCGTGTTCATCGTCGCCGAGTCGTCGCTGTCGTTCCTTGGACTCGGCCTTCCGAGCGGCGTGGTGTCGTGGGGCAACGACCTCTCCGACGCCCAAGCACAGGTTCGTTCCGGCCAGCACCTCAATGTGATGTTCCTGCCAGCCGCGGCGCTGGCATTTACAGTTCTCGGTTTCATCCTGCTGGGTGAGGCCGTACGCGAAGCCCTCGACCCGAAGGCGAGGAAGAAGTGAACGACTCCGCACCCCTTCTCCAGATCGAAAACCTGAGCGTCGGCTTCCGCGCCGGCAAGGAATTTCTGACGGCAGTCGACCAGGCCAACCTGACGATCTATCCGGGACAGACGATCGCCATCGTGGGCGAGTCCGGTTCAGGCAAGTCCACGCTCGCGCACGCAGTGATCGGGCTGTTGCCAGGCAACGGCAAGATCCTCAGCGGGGCGATCAAGTTCGAGGGCGATGACGTCAGCAACACCGGCAAGGGCAAGATCCTCGCACTGCGTGGCTCTTCGATCGGCCTCGTGCCCCAGGACCCGATGTCCAACCTCAATCCGCTGTGGCGGGTGGGGTCGCAGATCAAGGAAGCGCTCGTGGCCAACGGCGTTGCCACCGGCGCCGCGGCAGACAAGCGAGTTGTCGAGCTGCTCGAAGAGGCCGGTCTGCCGGACGCCGAGCGGCGTGCGCGCCAGTACCCCCACGAGTTCTCCGGAGGTATGCGTCAGCGCGCTCTGATCGCGATGGGTCTTGCTGCTCGACCGAAGCTGCTGATTGCGGACGAGCCAACCTCGGCTCTCGACGTAACGGTTCAGAAGCAGATTCTCGACCACCTCGACAAGCTGACAGCTGACCTCGGTGTCGCGGTCATGCTGATCACCCACGACCTCGGCCTCGCCGCCGAGCGTGCAGACCACCTGGTCGTGATGTATCGCGGACGGGTCGTCGAGTCAGGCCCGGCACGGGCGATCCTTCAGGACCCGGAGCACCCGTACACCAAGCGTTTGGTCTCGAAGGCGCCTTCGTTGGCGTCGCAGCGGTTGTCATCGATCAGTGAGCGTGCTCAGGTGCGTGAGCAGGCGGTGCAGACGGCGGCTCAAATCGCCGCGGAGATCGCCCACAGCGAGTCCGAGTTCGGCGAGGGCGAGTCCGACATCATCGTGGTCGAGAACCTCACCAAGGTGTTCTCGCTGCGTGGCGCCAAGCCATGGCAGAAGATCCCGTTTGCGGCCGTCGACGACGTGTCGTTCAAGCTCAAGCGCGGTACGACGACGGCGATCGTCGGTGAGTCCGGTTCGGGCAAGTCGACGGTTGCGCGCATGGTGCTCGACCTGTTGCCGCCGACGTCGGGCAATGTGCTGTTCGACGGCCACAACCTGCGCGACCTCAAGACGAAGCAGGAGCGCCTGCGGCTGCGTCGCCAGATGCAGCCGGTGTTCCAGAACCCGTACGCATCGCTCGATCCGCTCTACTCGATCTACAAGTCGATCGAGGAGCCGCTGCGTACGCACGACATCGGTTCCGGCAAGCAGCGTGAGGCCCGCGTACGCGATCTCCTCGATCGGGTTTCGCTGCCGACGACGGTGATGTCGCGCTACCCGGGCGAGCTGTCGGGTGGTCAGCGTCAGCGCGTCGCGATCGCGCGTGCTCTGGCTCTTGAGCCGGAGGTCGTCATCTGTGATGAGGCGGTCTCTGCGCTCGATGTGTTGGTGCAGGCCCAGATCCTGGAGCTGCTCAACGACCTGCAGGCCGAGCTTGGTCTGAGCTATCTGTTCATCACTCATGATCTGGCAGTTGTACGTCAGATCGCTGACAACGTGCTGGTGATGCAGGACGGCAAGGTCGTGGAGTCTGCTTCGGTTACCGAGGTGTTCGACAACCCGCGCGAGGCTTATACGCGCAAGTTGCTGGATGCCATCCCCGGTGCCTCGATCGAGCTCGGACGGTAGTTGCTTGTGACGAAGTAGTCCTTCTGACGGGTTGATCTCTTCGAACAGATGTTCGAAGATGGATGGATGACCGTCGCCATCTCACCGAGCCTCAGCGAGCTGCGCGAACGCGTCAACCAGATGCAGGGTCGACCTGCTTCGCAACCCGTAGCGACACATCCTGCGCTCGCTGGTCTGCTGCAATTGCAGACCGGATCGAGCTATGGTGTCGATTCGGCGAGCCTGGCGATGGCACTGATGGCCGGTCCATCGGCCGATGGTGCCTGGTGCGGGATCGTCGGGTCGGCAGAGCTGGGCCTCGAGGCTGCGGCGGCTGCTGGTGTCGAGCTGCGCCGTACGATCCTGGTCCCTGATCCGGGTGACGCCTGGCTCGAGGTCACCGCTGCCCTGATCGACGTCCTGGGTGTCGTGGTCCTGCGGGCGCCCTCGCGCGTCTCCGATGGGGAGGTGGCGCGGCTCAGCGCCCGGCTGCGCCAGCGTGGCGCAATCCTCATCGCCTGGGGTGACTGGCCGCGATGCGAGGCGCGATTGACGATGCGCGACGCCCAATGGGGCGGGTTGGGGCAGGGTCATGGCCACCTGCAGGCGCGGCAGGTGACGGTCGATGTGCAGCGTGGCACCGCACCTGCCCGGTCGGGTCGACTCTGGCTGCCTGACACCGATCTCGCGATTCGCCGCGTCGAGTTGGGGGCACCTCCCGCTGGCACGCTCTTCCCCGCCAGCGGGGGAGAGCCGACCGTGCTTCGGAGTGTCAGCTGATGCCACGGACCATGGTGATGTGGGCGCCGGACTGGCCGATCGTCGCGGCAGACCTGCCGCCGTCCTTGCCTGCTGCGGTGCTCGACAAGGGCCAGGTGCTGGCCTGCTCCCAGGCGGCACGCGCGGAGGGCGTACGCCGTGGCATGCGTCGCCGCGATGCCCAGTCGCGCTGTCCCGACCTGGTGCTGCACGACTACAACGCCGATACCGATGCGCGTGGATTTGAGGCGGTGCTCACCGCGATCGAGGCGTTGAGTCCAGGCGTTGCCCCACTGCGGCCTGGGTTGTGCGCGCTGCGGGTGCCGAGTCGCTTCTACGGCGGGGAGGCCGAGGCGGCGGCGGTCATCGCTGAGCGGCTGGTCGGCATCGGCGTGTGGGATGTACGCATCGGCATTGCCGATGGATTGTTCGCCGCTGAGCTTGCCGCTCGCCGGGCGCTGGCGCAGGACAGTCTCGCGATCCCGCGAGGCGGCTCGGCGCACTTCCTGCGCGATCTGCCGATCGAGGCGCTCGGCGATGCAATGGGGGCACCGCCCCCTACTCGCTGCGCTCGTGGGGGGACCCCCACCGCTGGCACGCTTTCCCCCGCCAGCGGGGGACTGGTCGGGTTGCTGCGCAGGATGGGTCTGCAGACCCTCGGGGACTTCGCCGGGTTGCCGGCCGCTGACGTACATACGCAGTTTGGCACGCACGGGGAGCTGCTGCACCGACTTGCTCGTGGGCTTGACCCGCTGCCAGTCGGAAGTCAGCAGGTGCCGCCTGAGTTCGACGCGACCCTGCTGTTGGAGCCACCACTTGAGCTGATCGAGCCGATCGCGTTCAGCCTGCGCACCACCGCCGAAGGCTTCGTCAAGGACCTCGCTGCCCACGGGCTGGTCTGCACGACGGTGCTGATCGAGGTCGACGCAGACGGTTCACTGGCGACCGCGCGGCGCTGGATGCATCCGCGCTGGTTCGGTGCCACCGACCTGATCGACCGGGTCCGCTGGCAATTGCAGGCCGACGGCGCTGTACGCGCACCGGTCGACGCCGTACGCCTCATTCCCGAGGTCACCGAGCCGCTCGGTGATCACGCCGACAGCCTGTTTGGCGGGGGACCTGATGAGCGGATGGAGCGAGGGGTGGCGCGGGTGCAGAGCATCGTCGGCCACGAGTCCGTGGTGTCGGCATCGGTGCAGGGCGGCCGTGGTCCTGCAGACCGACGGCTGCTGGTGCCGTGGGGCGAACGCGCCGTACCCAAGCGGCCTGCGGGACTGCCGTGGCCGGGCAGCCTGCCACCTCCAGCACCGGCAACCGTCTACACCGAGCCGCACGAGGCCGTGGTCGTCGGCGCTGAGGGGCAACCGATCGGGGTCACCGGTCGCGGGGTGATCACGGGGGGGCCGGCCCGGTTCAGGGCAGCCGTCGGCAGCGACTGGCAGCCCGTGGCGTCGTGGGCTGGTCCGTGGCCGGTCGACGAGCAGTGGTGGGACGAAGCCTCGTCGCGACGGCTGGCCCGCTTCCAGGTCGTCGGCGTCGACGGCAGCGCCTGGCTGATGCTCGTCGAGAACGGCACTTGGTGGACTGAAGCGAGATATGACTAGTGGCCTTTATAACTAGTTGCCCTACGACAGATTGTGGTTCCGGCGTCGTACTCACTCAAGCGCGGACACGCGCGTTGGGAGCGTGCACTTCCAGCGTTGTACACAGTTATGGCTGGGTCCATGGGTTGGTCTAATCCGGATATCTCCTGGAAGGAGCTGGAGCGCCGGCTCTCGGGTCGTACGACGCCCGCCGATCGTCCCGTCCCCGACGGAGGCGACGGGCCAGGATTTTCACGCAAGCGCCCGACGTACGAGCCGACCGAGACGATCCGGCGACCCGACGGACCGGTCGTGCCCTATGCCGAGCTGCACTGCCACAGCAACTTCAGCTTCCTCGACGGCGCGAGCGGGCCGGATGCGCTGGTCGAGGAGGCGATCAGCCTGGGACTGCACGGTCTGGCGATCACCGACCACAACGGGTTCTACGGTGCGCCGTTGTTCGCCGAGATCGCGCAGAAGTACGAGTCCGAGCTGCTCAAGACGATCTTCGGAGCCGAGCTCTCGCTGGGGCTGAGTGGCCCGCAGAACGGTGTCGCCGATCCGGAGGGCAGTCATCTGCTGGTGCTGGCACGTGGCGTCGAGGGCTATCACCGGCTAGCCGGCGCCATGACCGAGGCGCACTTCCGCGGCGACGAGAAGGGCCGTCCCGTCTATGACCTCGACGAGCTCGCCGAGATGGGTCGTGACCATTGGCTGGTGCTGACTGGCTGCCGCAAGGGTTCCGTACGCCAGGCCCTCGCAGGCGGAGGGCGTGAGGCAGCCGCCAAAGAGCTCGATCGGCTGACCGCGCTGTTCGGTCATGACCATGTTGTCGTCGAGCTGATCGACCATGGGTTCCCGACCGACAGCGCCACCAACGATGCCCTCGCAGCACTCGCCGCCGATCACGGGTTGCCGATTGTGGCGACCAACAACGTGCACTACGCCAAGCCGGCAACCCATCAGCTCGCCGCCGCAACCGCAGCCGTCCGCGCGCGACGCAGCCTGGCCGACATGGACGGGTGGTTGCCGACGTCGAGCTCCGCCCACCTGCGATCAGGTGCCGAGATGCAGCGACGTTTTGCCCGTTATCCCGGTGCCGTGCAGCGCAGTGTCACGATCGCCGACGAGATCGCTTTCGACCTGCGCGCCGCCACACCGCGTCTGCCGCGCCGTGGCATACCCGAAGGTCACACCGCGATGAGCTGGCTGCGTGAGCTGGCCGATCGCGGCATACGTACGCGCTACGCCCACAACGTCGACGAGGCTCGGATGCGCATCGAACGGGAGCTGGCGGTGATCGAGGAGAAGGACTTCCCGGGCTACTTCCTGATCGTCCACGACATCGTCAAGGAGGCCAAGCGACGCAAGATCCTGTGCCAGGGCCGAGGCTCGTCGGCCAACTCGGCGCTCTGCTACGCGCTGGGCATCACGGCGGTCGACTCGATCTTCTACAACCTGCCGTTCGAGCGGTTCCTCGCCACGACACGCGAAGAGGAGCCGGACATCGACGTCGACTTCGACTCGGCTCGGCGCGAGGACGTCATTCAGTGGGTCTACGAGACATACGGACGTCACAACGCCGCGCAGGTGGCCAATGTCATCAGCTATCGACCGCGCTCGGCGGTCCGCGATGCAGCCAAGGCGCTGGGCTACTCGACCGGTCAGCAGGACGCCTGGTCCAAGCAGATCGACGCATGGAGCTCGATCTCGGCCGACGAGACCTCCGAGGTGCCGAAGCAGGTCGTCGACCTGGCCAACCAGCTGATCAAGGCTCCGCGCCATCTCGGCATCCACTCCGGCGGGATGATCCTGACCGAGCGCCCCATCGGCGAGGTGTGCCCGATCGAGCGCGGCCGCATGAAGGACCGGACGGTCCTGCAGTGGGACAAGGATGCCTGCGAGTGGATGGGACTGGTCAAGTTCGACCTGCTTGGCCTCGGCATGCTCGGCGCGCTCAACCACACCCTCGAGATCGTCGCCGAGCACCTGGGAGAGGAGCTGACGCTCGACACGATCCCCAAGGAGGAGGCGGCGGTCTACGACATGTTGTGCCGGGCTGACTCAATCGGTGTGTTCCAGGTCGAGAGTCGCGCCCAGATCGGCACGCTCCCACGACTGCAACCGCGTTCCTACTACGACCTGGCGATCGAGATCGCGCTGATTCGCCCCGGCCCGATTCAGGGCGGCGCGGTGCACCCCTACATACGTCGGGCCACCGGCAAGGAGGAGGTGACCTACCCCCACCCGATCCTCGAGCCGGTGCTGGAGCGCACCAAAGGCGTGCCGCTGTTCCAGGAGCAGCTGATGCAGATGGCGATCGCGATCGGCGACTGCACGGGAGATGAGGCAGACCTGCTGCGTCGGGCGATGGGCTCGAAGCGGGGGATCGAGCGCATCGAGTCACTGCGCGAAAAGCTCTACGACGGCATGGCGAGGCACGGGCTCAGTCCTGATGAGTCGGATGCGATCTATCTCAAGATCCAGTCCTTCGCCAACTTCGGTTTCGCCGAGAGCCACGCCCTGAGCTTTGCGCTGCTGGTCTATGCCAGCTCCTGGCTCAAGCTGCACTATCCCGGCGCGTTCCTCGCGGCATTGCTGCGCAACCAGCCGATGGGGTTCTACTCACCGCAGTCGCTGGTGACCGATGCCCGCCACCATGGGGTGAAGGTGCTGCGACCCGACATCATCCACTCACGCGCGGTGGCCGACCTCGAGCTGGGTGCGGACGGACCGACGGGTCAGGGCTCGTGCTTGGACCGTGTGCAGGCTCCGGTGCCACGGTTTGTACGCGGCACGGCCGATCCGACGCCGGAGCATCGTCGCGATGGTGCTTTCGCCGTACGCCTCGGGCTCGACGAGGTGCAGGGACTCGGCACCGAGGTCGCCGAGCGAATCGTCGCCGTGCGCGCCGAACGTCCCTTCGTCGACATGGCTGACGTCGCGCGCCGTGCGGAGCTGACCGTTGCCCAGATGGAGTCACTGGCGACGGCCGGAGCATTCGACGGTTTTGGCATCAGTCGTCGACAGGCGCTCTGGAATGCCGGCTACGCCGAGCGCGGTGATCAGCTTGAGGGCACCTCTGTCACCCTGCCACCACCGACCCTGCCCGGGATGAGCGATGTCGAGCTCACGATGGCCGACCTCTGGGCCACCCGTATCTCGCCCGAGAGGCACCCGATCGAGCACCTCAGACCGCTGCTGGAGAGCGAGGACATCTACTCCGTCGCAGGTCTTGCCCAAGCTGAGTCAGGTCGCCGGGTCAAGGTGGCTGGGCTCATCACTCACCGGCAGCGGCCTGCCACTGCGGTGGGGGTGACCTTCCTCAACGTCGAGGACGAGACCGGCATGCTCAACGTCGTGTGCTCGGAGGCGCTGTGGAAGCGCTATCGACGGGTCGGTCGCAACGCTGCCGGGATGATCATCCGCGGCAAGCTCGAGAGGTACGAAGGTGTCACCAACCTGGTCGCCGACAAGCTCGAGCGCATTGAGAGCGTCTACCCGCAGGCCGCCTCGGCCATCCCGGCAAAGCACAGCGGCCGCAACTTCCGTTAGGAAGTCGCGGCCGCAGTGTGTGCGAGGTCAGACGACGACGCCCTCAGGCACTTCCTCGTCAACCAGCTCGTGGTGCTTGACGTTCAGGAAGATCCAGACGATCGCTGAGGCAACCCAGATCATGAACGCGCCAACCAAGAAGGCCTGGGTCGCACCTGCGGTGAAGGCACTCTGACCGACCAGGTCGCTGATGCGCTGCTGCACGTCGGCCGACGGTGTCCCGCCTCCGCCCGACATCGAAGCCGAGATGTCCGCAGCCCGCTCACGGGTGAAGTGCACCGCGATTGTCGAGAGAGCGGCGAGGCCGATGGCGCCACCGACCTGCTGCATCGTGTTGAGCACGCCAGAGCCGATGCCCGAGTCCTCGTCCGGGATGCCGTGTACGGCGACCAGCATCATCGAGACGAAGGTCAGCCCCATGCCGATCGACATCAGGACGACCCACGGGCCGATCTCGGTCCAGTAGTTGATCTCCCCGCCAGCAAATCCGCCCTTGGTGGCAAGGCTGACCAGGTTGGCAGGACTGTCGTCGACCGTGATGCGCGAGAACATGAACAGCGAGATGCCGGCGAGGATCGTTCCGGTTCCAGCAAGCCACCTCGGATCGACCTTGGCGATCAGCTTCGATGAAACCGTCGCGCCGATGATCATGCCGAACGTGAACGGCAGGAAGGCAAAGCCCGTACGTAGCGGGCTGTAGCCCATGACGTTCTGGACCAGAAGCGACAGGAAGAAGAACATCGCGAACATCGCCGCAGGCGTGATCATCATCGACACGAGTGCCGTTGCGCGAGCCCTGCTGGCGAAGATGCTGAGCGGCAGCAACGGGTTCTTCACGGTGCGCTCGATCTGCACGAAGGCGACAAGCAGGACCACCGCGGCGATCAGCGTGCCGATCGTCACCGAGTCGCCCCATCCGTAGCGGGAGTCGCCGGCGCGCGAGAGTCCGTAGACAAGCGAGGTGAGGCCGAGCGTGCCCGAGACCGCGCCGGGGATGTCGAGAGCGGTGCGCTGCGGCTCGCTCTCTTTGAGGAACCGCGGTGCGATGAACGCTGCGAACAGGCCGATCGGGACGTTGATCAGGAAGGTCAGGCGCCAGCCCTCGAGGCCGCTGATCTGGAGTCCGGTCAGCCAGCCGCCAAGGATCAGGCCGATCGCCGCGCCGACACCTGAGAGGGCGGCGTACGCGGAAAAGGCGCGGTTGCGCTGGGGGCCGGCGGGAAACGTCGTCGAGATCAGCGCGAGGGCGGCGGGAGCGGCCAAGGCGGCTCCGACTCCCTGCAGGCCACGCGAGCCGAGCAGCATTGCCTCGTTTTGAGCGAGGCCGCCCAGTGCCGATGCGAATGAGAACAGGACGAGGCCGATCATGAAGATGCGGCGGCGTCCGTAGAGGTCAGCGAGGCGACCACCCAGCAGGAGGAGTCCACCGAATGCCAGGGCGTAGCCCGTGACGATCCACTGGAGGTTGTTCTGCGTGATGTCGAGGTCGTGACCGATGTAGGGGAGTGCGATGTTGGCGATCGTGCTGTCCAGCACGACCATGAGCTGGGCCATGCAGATGACGACGAGCGCCCATCCCAGCTTCTTGTTCGAGGTCGAGGACTGATCCTCGGCCGTGTTGGTGGTTGTCATGAGGCGTCCTTGGGGGTTGAAGGCTTGAGAACTGCGGGGAGGATCACCTGGTCGATGACCTTGGTGATGGATTCGGGGGTGGCCGGTTGGCCCAGGAAGAACTGGCGATGCATGACAATGGCGGGAAGTGCAGGGCCGACAATGTCGAGATCGAGGTCATCGCGGATCTCGCCGCGTTCCTCGGCCCGTTCAAACAGGACGCGAGTCGCCTCAACCTTGGGGCCGACGAACAGCTCGCGGAAGCCTTCTGCGAACTCGGCATCGCGCGTCAGCGCGGTGATGACGCTGCCGAACACCGCAAGCGAGCGTTCGTCGGTCAGACCGCCATGGCCGCAGTACGAGGCGATCAGGTCGCCTCGTAGTGAGCCGGTGTCGGGTGCTTCCCCGATCGGACCTTTCTGGGACAGGACCGCCTCGAGGACGAGGCTCGCCTTGGTCTCCCAGCGGCGGTAGAGCGTGGCCTTGGATGCACGTGCGGCCGAGGCCACCGCGTCCATCGTCAAGCGGTCATAGCCGACGTCCGCCAGGACATCGAGCGTTGCTTCGAGAATCTCTTGCTCACGCTCGCCCTCCACCCGGGGCCGGGCGGTTGCTGCAACTTCTGCGGGCGTCATGGTGCTCCTTATGGAACGAAACGGTTTCGTACCGTGCGACAGTACGACACCGTTCTATCCAGACGCAAGTCGTCGCAGTGTGACGTTGACCCGCAGCGGTCGAAACTTTCGTGGACTAAAGGTTGACATGACTTTAAGGTCCGGCTTAGAGTCGAGATGACACTAAGTGAGGAGCTGCGGTATGACGATCGGGATGCAGGTCGATCAGCGGGCATCCCTGGCCGTCTCCACCGTGATCTTCGCTTTGCGGCCGCACCCTTCGACGGGTCTGATGACGCTGTGGCTGCCGCTCGTACGCCGCATCCGCGAGCCGTACGAGGGCCAGTGGGCCTTGCCCGGCGGACCGCTCGAAGCGAATGAGGACCTCGCCGCAAGCGCGCGAAGCACCCTCGAACGGACGACTGGGCTGACACCCAACTACCTCGAGCAGCTCTACGCCTTCGGCAGCCTCGACCGCTCTCCCGATGACCGCGTCGTGTCGATCGTCTACTGGGCTCTCGTGCAGCCTGACGAGGTTGCCCGCGCGGTCGACGGCGAGAACGTCGAGTGGTTTGTCGCCGACGAACTGCCACCGCTTGCCTTCGACCACTCCGAGATCGTCACGTACGCCCTGGCTCGCCTGCGCGCCAAGATCACCTACACGCCGATCGCGTACGGATTCCTCCCGCCCGAGTTCACCCTCGCGGAGCTGCGAGCCGTGCACGAAGCGGTGCTGCGTACGTCTCTCGACCCCGCCAACTTCCGCCGACAGGCTCTCGCCAGCGACACACTCGTACCCACTGGCAACAGTTTGCAAGGCACCAGCCACCGACCCCCAGCGCTGTACCGATTCACGGCCGGCGTACCTCCCGAGGAGCGCAGATGACTTCCGTCCACGACATCATCACCGCCGACCCAGCAGCAAGCTGCGACGTCGAGCTGGTCAAGGGACCGTGGGAGTTCGACACGATCCCGGGCTATGGTCCCGGATGTTCCGAGGACGACGTCATCCCGGAGCCGGTCGTACGACCCGGACAGCTGCCCGCCGCATATCAGAAGATGAGCGACGACGAGCTGCACTCCCGCATCCGGGCCTCCAAGAAGGTGCTCGGCAGCAAGCTGGTGATCCTCGGGCACTTCTACCAGCGTGACGAAGTCATCCAGCATGCCGACTTCGTCGGAGATTCTTTTCAGCTTGCCAATGCCGCCCTGACGATGCCGGATGCCGAGGCGATCGTGTTCTGCGGCGTGCACTTCATGGCCGAGACCGCCGACATACTGGCGCGCCCCGAGCAGCACGTGATCCTGCCCAACCTCGCCGCCGGCTGCTCGATGGCCGACATGGCTGACGAGGACACGGTCGAGGCGTGCTGGGAAGAGCTGATGGAGCTGTACGGCGACGCTCCCGGCGAGCACGGCAAGCAGCCCGTGATCCCGGTGACCTACATGCACTCGTCGGCGGCGCTCAAGGCATTCTGCGGACGCAACGGCGGCATCGTCTGCACCTCGTCCAATGCGTCGACCGTGCTCAAGTGGGCCTTCGAGCGAGGGGAGCGCGTGCTGTTCTTCCCCGACCAGCACCTTGGCCGCAACACCGCCAAGGCCATGGGCATCACGATGGACCAGATGCCGATGTGGAACCCGCGCAAGCCGCTCGGTGGACATACCGAAGAGGTGCTGCTGGACGCCAAGGTGCTGCTGTGGCACGGCTTCTGCTCGGTTCACAAGCGCTTCACGGTCGGCCAGATCAAGAAGGCCCGCGAGGAGTTTCCGGGCGTCAAGATCATCGTCCACCCAGAGGCGCCGATGCCGGTTGTCGATGCGGCCGACGCATCGGGCTCGACGGACGCGATTCGCAAGTTCGTCGAGGCGTCGCAACCTGGCGACACGATCGCGATCGGCACCGAGGTCAACATGGTCAACCGCCTTGCCGCGGAGTACCCCGACCGGACGATCTTCTGCCTCGACCCCGTCGTGTGCCCGTGCTCGACGATGTATCGGATCCATCCCGGCTATCTCGCCTGGACGCTCGATGGATTGGTCGAGGGCGAGATCCGCAACGAGATCATCGTGCCGGACGACATCGCGACTGATGCCAAGGTCGCCCTCGAGCGCATGCTCGCAGCGCTGCCCAATGTCATTCCTGTGACGGGAGACTGACCATGCCCAGCATCATCGTCGTCGGCAGCGGTGTCGCCGGTATGACAGCCGCCCTCGAGGCGGTCGGCTCCTACGACGTCACGCTGCTGACCAAGGCGACGCTTGCGCAGAGCAACACCCGCTATGCGCAGGGCGGCGTGGCAGTCGTCATCGACGTCATGAAAGACCCGGGCGCCCCCAAGCTCGGTGACTCGATCGAGTCCCATGTCGAGGACACCCTTGTCGCCGGCGCCGGCCTGTCCGACAAGGACACCGTGGGCATCCTGTGCGCCGAGGGTCCTGCAGCGATGGACGAGCTGATCGATCGCGGGGTGAAGTTCGACCGTCATGACGGTGAGCTCTCGCACGGGCTCGAGGCTGCTCATGCGTACTCCCGCATCCTGCACGCCGGCGGCGACGCCACCGGTGCTGGTATCGCGTACGCCCTGATCGACCGGGTGCGCGAGAGCGACATCGACGTACGCGTGCAGACCACGGTCGTCGACCTGATCATCCAGGACGGCGTCTGTGTCGGCGTGAAGCTGCTAGGCGGCGAGGAGCTGCGGGCCGATCACGTCATCCTGGCGACGGGTGGTGCGGGTCAGTTGTTCCCATATTCGACCAATCCCGCGATCGCCACGGCCGACGGCCTCGGCATGGCTCTTCGTGCGGGAGTCGTGGCTGCGGATCTGGAGTTCTATCAGTTCCACCCGACATCGCTCGACGCTCCGGGCAACTTCCTCGTCTCGGAAGCCGTACGCGGTGAGGGCGCCACGCTGATCGACGCGGACGGCAAGCGGTTCATGTTCGAAGTACACCCCGACGGCGAGCTCGCCCCGCGTGACGTCGTCGCTCGTGGCATCGCGATGCAGATGGCCAAGCAGCCGGGCAAGCCCGTACGCCTTGATGCGACAGCACTGGGTGCGGAGTTCCTGGCCAAGCGATTCCCCAACATCGACGCGGCCTGTCGGGCGCAAGGCTTCGACTGGGGCGAGGTCCCGATCCCGGTGACCCCGGCGGCTCACTACTACATGGGCGGCATCCGCACGGATGCGTGGGGACGCACGTCGTTGCCGGGTCTGTACGCCGTGGGCGAGGCAGCCTGCAACGGCTTGCATGGCGCCAACCGGCTTGCGTCCAACTCGCTGCTCGAAGGCGCTGTCTATGGCACCCGGGTGATCGAGGGGCTCAAGGGTCCGAAGCCCATCGAGGCGTTCGACGATGAGTGGCCGGCGCCGATCCGTGTCGACCTGATCGACGATCCCGAGGCGGACGACGTCAACCGAACGGACCTCCAGCGCCTGATGTGGAATGCCGCTGGCTTGGCCCGCAATGGTGAAGACCTCGAGGATGCCATCGCCGAGCTCAAGCGGTGCAAGGCGCCGACCGTCAACGACGCCAAGTCGGCAGAGGACGCCAACCTGCTCGTCGTCGCTCGCGCAGTCGTGACGAGCGCCTTGGCCCGCAAGGAGTCGCGCGGTGGTCACTACCGGACCGACTTCCCTGGGACCGACCCTGCACAGGCTCGTCACTCCTCGGTGGTGTCCCATGCTTGAACGCCGCCAGATTCAGTCGGTCGTCGACATGGCGCTCGACGAGGATGCGCCGTTCGGCGACCTGACCTCGCAGACGCTCGTACCGATGACAGCCAAGGCGACAGCCGACCTGGTCGCGCGCGAGCCTGGCGTGTTCGCTGGCGCCGAGGTCTTCGAGATCGCCATGACGACGCTCGACCCCACGGTCACCGCCACGCTTCATGCGGCCGACGGCGATCGGTTCGACAAGGGCGCTGTGCTGGCCACGGTCAGCGGGCCGGCCCGAGCCGTGCTGCAGTCCGAGCGGGTTGCACTCAACCTCGTACAACGTATGACCGGCATCGCGACACTCACCGCGACGTACGTTGATGCCGTCGCAGGTACCAACGCTCGCGTCGTCGACACCCGCAAGACGACCCCAGGACTGCGCGCTCTCGAGCGCCACGCCGTACGGTGCGGCGGTGGGCACAACCACCGCTACTCGCTGTCCGACGCGGTGATGGCCAAGGACAACCACCTCGCCGTCATCGATGACATCACGGCAACTCTCAAGGAAGCCAAGGCCGATCTTCCGCATACAACGCACATCGAGGTGGAGGTCGACCGTCTCGAGCAGATCGATGCCGTGCTTGCGTCCGGCGCCGCGCACACGATCATGCTCGACAACTTCTCGCTTGAGGACCTGCGAGCCGGCGTGGAGCAGATCGGTGATCGGGCATTGGTCGAGGCCAGTGGCGGCATCACCCTCGCGACGATCAAGGATGTTGCCGCGACCGGCGTTGACGTCATCTCGGTTGGTGCGCTGACCCACAGCGTTCGCGCACTGGATCTCGGCCTCGACATCACCGTCTCGTGATTTATCTGGACGAAGCAGCGACCACTCCGCTGTCGCGCGAGGTGCTCGAAGCGATGTGGCCGTACTTGAGCACTGAGTACGGCAACCCGTCGAGTCATCACGAGGTGGGCGATGCTGCCCGCCGCGCGCTTGACCAGGCTCGCACCGACATCGCCGAGGTGCTGGGCGCCAAGGCGTCTGAGATCACGTTCACGTCCGGCGGAACCGAGTCCGACAACGCTGCGATCAAGGGCATCGCCCTCGCTGCACCGCGCGGCAAGCACGTCATCGTCTCGTCGATCGAGCATCCAGCGGTGCTGGAATCAGCCGAGTGGCTCGGCCGTATCGGCTACGAGGTCACGGTGCTCGACGTCGATCACGAGGGCGTAGTCGCGCCCGAGACGCTCGCGGCTGCGCTGCGCCCGGACACCACGCTGGTGAGCATCCAGTACGCCAACAACGAGGTCGGCTCGATCCAGCCGATAGCCGAGCTGGCTGCGATCGCAGGCGACGTGCCGTTCCACACCGATGCGGTTCAGGCAGCCGGCTGGCTCGACCTCGACGTCGGCAAGCTGGGCGTGCAGGCCATGAGCATCTCGGGGCACAAGATTGGGGCTCCCAAGGGGATCGGGGTCCTCTACGTCCAGCGGCGAACACCGTTTGAACCGCTGATCCACGGCGGGGGACAGGAGTCCGGACGCCGTTCGGGCACCGAGAACGTGGCCTCCGCCGTCGGTATGTCCACGGCGCTTCGTTCGGCAGGTGGGTCGCCGGCGTCGACGATCGCGAAGCGCGACGACTTCATCCGCGAGGTGCTGGCGAAGGTGCCCGGCGCAGAGCTCACAGGACATCCGACGAAGCGGCTGCCCGGGAGCGCTTCGTTCGTGTTCCCGGGTACGAGTGGCGAGGCCATTCTCGTAGAGCTCGAGTCCCGAGGCATCGTGTGTTCCAGTGGCTCGGCCTGCGCTGCCGGGAGCGACGAGCCGTCGCACGTTCTGACTGCGATGGGTTATGACGCCGAGATCGCGCAGACCGCCGTCCGGTTCACGTTCGGTCGCTCCACCAGGCCAGCCGATCTGAGCGCGGCGGCCGAAGATCTCGTCCGCGCCGTCGCAGCCGTGACCGGACGCGGGGCCTAGCGGTCGAGGTGTCGGGCGCGGGCGAAGCAGAACAACCCGTAGCAGGCCAGTCCGACCGCAATCGCGAGCAGCATGTAGGAGCCGTAGGACAGATCGAGGATCTTGCGCATCGCCTCGTCGAGGCCGCCGGACTTGTTCGAGTCGCTGGTCTTGGCGGCCCACAGGATCAGACCGGAGAAGGCGAGCAGAGCGACGCCCTTGCCGATGTAGCCGACCGTACCGATGCGGATGTATGTATCGCTGAGGTCACTGGAGTTCGCCTCGGCCGACAGGTGCTCGGTGAACTTGCTGGTGATGCCACTGCGAATCAACGCCGCAGCCCAGACGGCAATTGCCAGCCCTCCGACGGCGACGAGGAGCTGTCCGGCCGGAAGACCGAGGATCTTCGCGACGAACGGCTCGGTGCCATCCTTGCCGCCGCTGCCCTGGGTGGCAACCTTCCAGGATCCAAAGGCGAAGAACGCATAGATACCGGCCTTCACGACCGAGGTGGCCTGCTTGAACGCGCGCTTCGAGCCGGTGCTACCACGGTGACCAGCAACGGCGTCGATGAGTTGCCAGACCGTGAGCGCGACAAACCCGAATGCCATGACCCACAGCAGCGTTGCTCCCCACGGTTGCTCCTTGACCTGCGCAAGCGCACCGCTCTTGGAGGCCTCGCCTTCGTTCTCGCCGAGGGCGAGGCTGCCGATCAGCCAGGCAAGCATTAGGTGGACGGCGCCGTACGACACCAGGCCTATGCGCACGGCCCAGTCGAGCGTCTCGCTGTTGTCGGCCTTGCGACCCAGATCCTTGACATTGTTGGCCATCTTGCGACCTTACGGTCGGTCGGGGTCATCGGCGACCGCAGCGAGTCCGAGCGGCTACCGTTGGCAGTGACATGAGTGCGTGGCGCAATCCGGGAGTGCGGGCTGGCCTGCTTGCTGCCGTGCTGTTCGGGGCCGGCACACCCTTGGCAAAGCTGCTGCTCGATGACGTGAGCCCATGGCTGCTGGCTGGCCTGCTGTACTGCGGCTCGGGGCTCGGGCTGCTGGGATACCGACGGATCCGCCGAGCGCCGCGGGTGACACTGCCCCGGGAAGACCGTCTCCCACTAGCGGGAGCGATCCTTGCCGGCGGAGTCGTCGCTCCGGTGCTTTTGCTCGCCGGGCTGGTCAACATGCCAGCTTCTGGTGCCTCGCTGCTGCTCAACGCCGAAGGCGTGTTCACCGCCGTGCTCGCGTGGGTCGTGTTCAAGGAGTTCGTCGATCGTCGTGTCGCTGCTGGATTCGTGCTGATCATCGCTGGAGCTGTCGTGCTGAGTGTCTCGACGCGGGCTGATCTCGGCTCGGTGTGGCCGTCACTCGCCGTTCTCGGGGCTTGCACGTGCTGGGGTCTCGACAACAACCTGACCCGCAAGGTTGCGCTCAACGACGCGATCTGGCTCGCCGCGATCAAGGGCGCAGTGGCAGGACCGATCAATCTGACGATCGCGCTCGCGGCCGGTTCCACCTTGCCGAGCGGAGGGCGGATCGGCGCGGCCATGGCAATCGGACTGTTCGCATACGGCGTGAGCTTGGCACTGTTCATCGTGGCCATGCGGCATGTGGGTACGGCGCGCGCTGGCGCCTACTTTTCTGTTGCTCCGTTCTTCGGGGGCATCCTCGCGGTCGCACTCGGCGATCACGTCTCTGTCGCTCTGGTGATCGCTGGGGTACTCATGGCGGCAGGAGTCTGGCTCCACGTGATCGAACGGCACGAGCACGTTCACCATCACCAGCCGTTGACACACACCCACTGGCACACGCATGACGAGCACCACGAGCACAAACATGACTACGACGTGCCTGCGGCGGGCCATGACCACGAGCACGACCACGAGCCGCTGACACACACCCACCCGCACTATCCCGACAGTCATCATCGTCACGTGCACTGACCGCCAGTCCCGTGAGAGCGACTATCCTTGAAAGCGCAATGAACGCTCCTGGACGCACGACGTACCTCGACCACGCGGCCACCACACCGATGGTCCCCGAGGCGATCGCCGTGATGGCCGAAGAACTCGCCCGTACGGGCAACGCGTCATCGCTCCACGCCTCCGGCCGCGCCGCTCGCCGTACCGTTGAGGAAGCCCGCGAGCTGATCGCCGAGCGATTCGGCGCGCGACCCAGCGAAGTCGTGTTCTGCTCGGGCGGCACCGAAGCCAACAACCTCGCGATCAAGGGCCTCTACTGGTCGCGGCAGGCGCAGGATCCGTCGCGCAACCGGGTCGTGTTCAGCTCGATCGAGCACCACGCGCTGCTCGACCCCGTCACCTGGCTCGCCAAGCACGAGGGCGCCGAGATCGACATGACTCCGGTCGACGGCGCCGGCCGCATCCTGGTCGACGAGCTCAGGGCGAGTGTGAAAGCAGCTCCTTCCCGCGTAGCGGCCATCACGACGATGTGGGCCAACAACGAGATGGGCACGGTGCAGCCGATCGCGGAGGTCGTCGACATTGCCCGTACGTACGACATCCCGGTGCACAGCGATGCGGTGCAGGCGGCCGGCTACCTGCCGCTCGACTTCACCGCCAGCGGTCTCGATGCCATGACGATCACCGCGCACAAGCTCGGCGGTCCGGTCGGAGTTGGCGCTCTGCTGATCCGTCGCGAGGTCGAGCCGACTCCGCTGCTGCACGGTGGCGGTCAGGAGCGCGATCTGCGCTCCGGCACGATCGGTGTCGCGCTGATCGCGGCATTCGCCAAGGCCGTCGACATCTCGGTCGGAGGTCAGGCCGAGACCGTCGATCGCATCGAAAAGCTTCGCCAGCGACTCATCGACGGCATCCGCAATGTCGTGCCTGACGCCATCGTCAACGGCGACCCGCTGCCCGGTCCGGATCACCGATTGCCGAACATCGCGCACGTGACATTCCCGGGTTGCGAGGGCGACGCAATGCTCATGCTCCTCGACGCTCAGGGCATTGAGTGCTCAACAGGTTCGGCGTGCGATGCAGGCGTTCCGCAGCCGAGCCATGTACTCCTTGCGATGGGTTACGACGACGTCGCCGCACGCGGGTCGCTGCGCTTCAGCCTTGGTCACACCTCGACCGAAGCGGATGTCGACGCTCTGATCGCCGCGCTGCCAGCCGTGCACGAACGGGCCAAGCGGGCTGCCCTCGTACGGACGAGCTCATGAAGATTGTTGCTGCAATGTCGGGCGGGGTCGACTCAGCCGTCGCCGCTGCGCGAGCCGTCGACGCAGGTCACGACGTCACCGGCGTACACCTGGCGCTCAGCCGCAACCCCCGCTCGTACCGAACCGGCGCCCGTGGCTGCTGCTCGATCGAGGACGCCGGCGACGCCCGCCGCGCGGCAGACGAGCTCGGCATCCCGTTCTACGTCTGGGACATGAGCGAGGAGTTCGCCGACGAGGTTGTTGACGACTTCATCGCCGAATACACCGCTGGCCGTACGCCCAATCCGTGCCTGCGCTGCAACGAGAAGATCAAGGTCGCCGCCGTGCTCGACCGGGCTCTGGCGCTGGGCTTCGATGCCGTCGCGACGGGCCACTACGCGCAGCTGCGCTCCGCCGATGACGGCACGATCGAGATGCACCGTGCGATCGACATGGGCAAGGACCAGTCGTATGTCCTCGGCGTGCTGACCCAGGACCAGCTGGCGCACTCGTTGTTCCCGCTCGGTGACACGACGAAGGACGTCATCCGTACTGAGGCAGCTTCCCGCGGCATCCAGGTCGCTCAGAAGCCTGACAGCCACGACATCTGCTTCATCCCCGACGGCGACAACGCGGGTTGGCTCGGCGACAAGCTCGGCGCCAAGCCCGGCACGATCGTCGACGAAGCCGGAGCCGTCGTGGGGGAGCACGAAGGCTCGTACGCGTTCACGATCGGCCAGCGCCGCGGCCTGCGTCTCGGCATCCCCGCTGACGACGGCAAGCCGCGCTTCGTCCTCGACATCGAGCCTGTCAGCGGCACGGTGACAGTGGGACCACGCGAGCACCTGAGCGTCGACTTCCTCGAAGCAATCAAGCCGCTGTGGTGTGGTGCAGCGCCGACCACGTCGCTCGAGTGCACGGTCCAGCTGCGAGCGCACGGCGAGGAGCATCGGGCGACAGTTGTCGTCGACGGTGCCGACGTACGGGTTGAGCTGCACGATCCTGCGAGCGGCATCGCGCCTGGTCAGGCGTGCGTGATCTATGACGGCACCCGCGTCGTCGGCTCAGCCACGATCAGCCGTACCGACCGTCGCGTCCCCGCGTGAGTCTCGCCACTGGCATCGGCTCGATGCCCGGCACAGACTTCGCGGAGTCGTTCCGCATCGTCCTCGGTGAGGTCGGTGGACTCCCATACGTTCCCGAGCTTCCCGCCCGAGGTGTGCAAGCCGGCATGATCGGGCGCAGCCTTTCCGTACTTGAAGGCATCGAGGCAGACCTGCAGCCTGACGGTTGGCGGCTCGGCACGAGCGAGGGCGCCGATCTACGCCGTGCGCGCTCGCTACTGGCGCAGGACCTCGACACTGCCGAAGAGCTTGCAGCAGGCCACACCGGTCCGATCAAGATCCAGGTCGCGGGCCCGATGACGGTCGCGGCGATGGTGGAGCGCCCGCGCGGCGACAAGATGCTCGCCGATCATGGCGCTCGCCGGGAGATCGCCGAGTCGCTCGCCGAGGGGCTGCGTACACATGTGCTGGACGTACGTCGGCGCTTCGACAACGCCCAGCTGATCGTGCAGGTCGACGAGCCGTCGATCGTCGCTGTCATGACTGGCGGGATACCGACGGCGAGCGGGTTCGGTCGGCACCGCAGCGTTCAGCCACCCGAGGCGGACGAGCTGTTGCGGATGATCACCTTGTCGATCACCGATGCCGGTGCGCGACCGGTCGTCCACTCGTGCGCGCCCGACCTGCCAGTCTCGTTGCTCGCCGGGGCAGGATTCTCGGCCATCTCGTTCGACCTCGGACTGGCCAAGCCGGAGGATGCCTGGGCCGAGGCATTCGAGTCCGGTGTCGACCTGTGGGCGGGCGCCGTGCCGTCCCTCGATGCGCGCGTCAGCGACTCCGGCCTCGCAGGACGGACCGACACGTTCTTCAGCCAGCTCGGCTTCGACGGAGAGTCGTACGCGGGCCGGCTCGTGGTGACTCCGACCTGCGGCATGGCCGGCGCCTCTCCGGCCTGGGCTCGACGCGCACTGACGCTGTCACGCAGCGTTGCCGAGCGGCTCGACGCCTAGCGACGCCGCCAACCGAGCCGTACGGCTACGAGGCCGGCGAACAGGACGGCGACACCGCCGATGATCCTGGCCGTGCTCTTGCCATCCGTGGACCAGACCCCAGTCAGCATCACCCCGACGACGACGAGGATCGCGCCGAGCGCGACGAGTGGCATCTTCTGGCCCATGGTTTGGTCCCTCCGTTGGCGTGGTTGCCCTACAGCGAGTGTCACCGCTGGGCGATAAAGTCGCATCATGGCGAGCGACGACGATCTGCGACAGCGGCACAAGGAGCTGGCCGAGGTCATCGAGGAGCACCGGCAGCGCTACCACCGCGACGACGCCCCGACGATCTCCGATGGCGAGTACGACGCACTGATCCGAGAGCTCCAGGATCTCGAGGAGCAGCTGCCCGAGCTACGTACGCCCGACTCGCCGACGCAGCAGGTCGGCGGCATGATTTCCTCGACCTTCGAGGCATACGAGCATCGCGAACGTCTGATGAGCCTCGACAACTCGTTCAGCATCCCGGAGCTTGAGGCCTGGCACGCACGCATCTTGCGCGAAGGTGTCGACAACGCCGAGTTCCTGTGCGAGCTCAAGGTCGACGGGCTCGCGATCTCGCTGACTTACGAAAACGGCGTGCTGACCCGCGGCGTCACTCGCGGTGACGGTCGCGTGGGCGAGGACGTCACCAACAACGTCCGCACGATAGGCGTCATCCCGCACAAGCTCAAGGCCTCCAAGACCCATACGATTCCGGCATACGTCGAGGTGCGGGGCGAAGTGTTCTTCCCGACCGAGGAGTTCGAGGAGTTCAACAGGGCTTGGGGCGAGGCCGGCAACACCCCATTCTCCAACCCCCGCAACGCTGCGGCGGGCACGCTGCGCATGAAGGACGCCTCCGTCACAGCAAGCCGTCCGCTGTCGATGGTGTGCCACGGCATCGGCTACCGCGAGGGATTCACGCCACAGCGGCAGAGCGATGCCTACGAAGCGCTCAAGGCTTGGGGTCTGCCCACCAGCGATCGCTTCAAGGTTCTGCCTGACCTCAAGGCCGTCGAGGAGTTCATCGACTACTACGGCGCGCACCGCCACGACGTCATCCACGAGATCGACGGTGTGGTCGTCAAGGTCGACCAGGTCGACCTGCAAGGCCGACTCGGCTCGACCTCGCGGGCGCCGCGTTGGGCGATCGCGTGGAAGTACCCGCCCGAGGAGGTCAACACCCGACTGCTCGACATCCGGGTCAACGTTGGCCGCACCGGACGAGTCACCCCCTACGGCGTCATGGAGCCCATTCGGGTCGCTGGGTCGACCGTCGAGATGGCCACGCTGCACAACCAGCACGAGGTCAAGCGCAAGGGCGTCCTGATCGGCGACATGGTCGTGCTTCGCAAGGCGGGTGACGTCATCCCCGAGATCGTCGGCCCCGTCGTCGCGTTGCGCGATGGCACCGAACGCGAGTTCGTGATGCCGACCGACTGCCCGGCGTGTGGCACCAAGCTGGCGCCGTCGCGCGAAGGCGACAAGGACATCCGGTGCCCCAACACCCGCTCGTGCCCCTCGCAGCTGCGTGAGCGGCTGACCCACGTGGGTGGGCGTGGAGCGTTCGACATCGAGGTGTTCGGCTGGGAGGGCGCCGTTGCGCTGCTCGAGGCCGGCGTGCTGGAGGACGAGGGCGGGCTGTTCAGCCTCAACGAGGAGCAGCTGCTCCGGGTTCCGCTCTACACGCGCGCTGCCAAGAAGGGCGAGGAAGGCGACCGGGTGCTGAGCGCCAATGGCCTCGCGCTCCTCGACAACCTGGAGAAGGCCAAGACCCAACCGCTGTGGCGCGTGCTCGTCGCGTTGTCGATCAGGCACGTCGGACCCACGGCAGCCCGGGCACTGGCGACGCATTTCGCGTCGATGGACGCGATCCGCAAGGCGTCAGCCGCTGAGCTGGCTTCGGTCGATGGCGTCGGCCCGACGATTGCCGAGGCCGCAGCCGAGTGGTTCTCGGTCGACTGGCACCAGGGCATCGTCGACCAGTGGCAGGCGGCCGGCGTACGCATGGAGGACGAGCGTGACGAGTCGATCCAGCGCACGCTCGAAGGACTGACGATCGTGGTGACGGGTTCGCTGGAGCGGTTCACCCGCGACTCCGTCAAGGAAGCGATCATCGCGCGCGGCGGCAAGGCATCCGGCTCGGTGTCCAAGAAGACCGACTTCGTCGTCGTCGGCGAGAACGCCGGGTCCAAGGCAGACAAGGCTGAGGAGCTGGGTCGTCCGATCCTCGACGAGGCCGGGTTCGAGAAACTCCTTGCTGAGGGTCCGCCCGATGCTTGAGATCAGGCCCAGCTGCGAGCGGTGTGACACCAACCTCGATCCGATGTCGACCGACGTGATGATCTGCACCTACGAATGCACGTGGTGCCGCGACTGCGCCGAGGTGCTCGGTGTCTGTCCCAACTGCGGTGGCGAGATGGTGCAGCGACCTCGGCCGTCGGTGGCGCGGCTGGCGAAGGATCCACCGTCGACCATCAGGGTGTTCAATCCCGACTTGATGGCCCCCGAGAGCGACTGAGTGCCTCCTCGCTCACCGCTGCCACCTAGACATGGGCTCGGCGCGGCATGGCTGCGTACGCCCGACCGTTCGCCGGACGTCCCCTGGTCAACGATGGGTGAGTGGCTTCGTCAACGGCTGCCGGAGCGAGTTGACATCGACGGAATGCTCGCTGACCAGCGTTTCGTCTACGACGACGGCAAGCCGGTCGCCGAGGCGCAGCCGTACGAGCCGCACACGTTCGTCTGGTTCCACCGCGACCTGGTCGATGAGGTCGACGTCCCGGGCGAGATCCACATCGTTCATCGCGATGAACGTCTTGTCGTCGTCGACAAGCCCGCCTTCCTGTCGTCGATCCCGCGCGGGCGCCATGTGCGCCAGAGCGTGGTCGTACGTCTGCGCGACGAGCTCGACCTGCCCGAGCTCTCCCCGCTGCATCGCCTTGATCGGGTGACCTCGGGCCTGTTGATGCTCGCGACAGAGCGGCGCTGGCGTGGGAGCTATCAAGCACTGTTCCAGGACAACGAGGTCAGCAAGACCTACAACGCGCTGGCGCCGCTCCGTGAGGATCTCGAGCTGCCCGTCACGGTCGCGAACCACATCGTGAAGCGCCGTGGTTCATGGCAGGTTGAGTTGGTGCCTGATGCCGCCGCGAATGCGGAGACCCTGATCGAGCTCGAGTCCGCGGCAGATGGTCTCGGTGTCTACCGACTGTCGCCACGCACCGGCCGCACTCATCAGCTCCGCAAGCACCTCAACGACCTCGGCATCCCGATCGTCAACGACCCGCTCTACCCGGAGGTGCAAGACATCGAGGTCGACGACTTCGACCATCCTTTGCAGCTGCTCGCGGCCGAGCTTTCCTTCACGGATCCGCTCGACGGCTCAGAGCATGCGTTCCGCAGCGCGCGTCAGCTTCCGCTCTAGGGATCGGTACGAAGGCGGGAAGCGAAGGCGGCGCTTGCGATGACAGCGAAGCCGATGCCCCACCAGGCCAGTCCGCCGGCGGCGGCGTACAGGGCAGTCGTGGCGAACAGCATGACCTGCGCAATGAACCGTTGAGGATTCGACAGTCGCCGAGCCGAGGACGGTGCCATCCACTGCGACCAGATACCGATCGCGACGAACGCGAGGAAGGCGCCAAGTGCCCATCCGCGCCAACCTGATGTCATGCCGTGACCTGCTGCGACGAGCAGGGCAAGCATCGCGATCTCACAGGCGAAGGCGATCAGGTCCCGGGCACCGATGGTCGGTTGGGTGGTCACCGCAGCAGCCTAGGCGCCCACCATCAGGCAGCCTGTTTCGGCACCTGTGGGCGTGGAGCGTCAGCATGGATCGAGTCCAGCACGATGGTGCTGGCGGTCGAGAGGGTATCGCCGAGGTAGGTCCCGGGCACATTGCGTCGTTCTCCAGGAAAAGCGAAGGCATTTCCTGCGTAGAACACAGGACAGCCGATGTCCGCCACAGCCCGTAGTGAGTCGACAGCCGCCCGCCGATGGGTGTGCAGCTGCGAGACAACGATCACCGCGGCTGGCAAAGTCGTTCTGGCGGCACTCACGAGTGTCAGCTCCGATGTCTGGGCGCCAAGCACGCGAGAGCCTCGCCGCCTCTCCGCCAGTAGAGCCGCCAACGCCTCGAGACCCACCGTGTGAGTGTCTCGTGGTCCGCAGGCCAGCAGGATCGGCGGCTCGTATGCGTCGACGGATGCAAGTGCTGTCAGCTGGGCGAGCCAACCGCGAGCCGTCTCGGTCATCAGGTGCTCTTGCGGAATATCGCACCGCCCGATCTCCCACCAGACACCGATCTGGCGTAGGGACGGCATCAGCACTGCATCGATCGTCGAAGCCAGTCCCAGCTCTGCGTGTGCCCGGTCGAGGACGCCGCGGATCGACGCCGATTCCTTGCGCTCCGCCGCATCGAGGACCTCGTTGATGAAGTCGCGTCCCGGCCCCGTGTGGTCGAGCAGCTGTCGAACTGCAAGAGCAGCTTGAGCGGCTCGCTTGCCGCGGGCGATCTCGTCGCGCATCAGTCGTAGCTGGTTCAGTTCGTCGTCAGAGTAGCGTCGATGCCCACCGGTCGTTCTCGACGCGACAGGGATGCCATAGCGCCGTTCCCACGAGCGCAAGGTCGGCGCCGGGACCCCCAGGGACTCGCTGACCTGCTTGATCGCAGGGCCATCCGCCAGAAGCGATGCATCTTTCTCAACAATGCTCACTGTGACAGCGTGCGCCACAAACGACTGATTGTCGCGTGATGCATGAGCACGAAGCGTTTTGCATAAGTTCTTGGCTATCACTACCGCGGCTTCCCGACGACGCTGGAAACAGGGAACCGACAGGAGTAGTCCAATGACGAAGACGATGGTGGGCGCACGACGGGCACTTTCTCCGATTCGTGTCAGGCGTCCCGCTCTCCGCATCATGCGGCAGCCCGAGGTGGCCGCCGTGGGTCACGAGCAGTCAGCCGCCATGATGTGTGACGAGTTCGGCCAGCGACTTCGTCTGCTCGGGTGCATGCTCACCGACGACGCGGACCTCGCGCAGATGCTCGTCATCCAGACCATCGTGGCCCACGTGCCCGAGCCGTGCACGATCCAGGACCTGTCGGCTGGCGTCTACGCCGCATGGATGGCATGGGGCAATCCGCCGCTCGCCACGCATTCCGTCTTGCCACCAGCAAGCACGGCGAGCGAGCGACTCATGCACGAAATTCGCAGGTTGCCCGAAGACCAACGGGCCGCCCTCGGCCTGTGCAAGTACGGCGGCCACACGTACCGCCGTGCCGCGCAGATTCTCGGCCTGGCGCCGGACCACGTCGCGTGGCTCCTCTGCGATGCCCTCCGCAGCCTGGGACCACTGCCGGCTGCGTGAGCGCGCACCGTCTAAGGCTTGAGGTCGTCCAGCTGATCTGATGAAGCCTGCAATGCCGTGACCTCACACTGACACTGGCCGCACCCAGCGAGATGGGTCTTGAATCGAGCACGCTCGAGTTCACTGAGCGCATGCAAGGCATACGCACCCAGCAGGGCGTGTGGGTCGACCGTCATGCGAGTGATTCGTAGCAGTCGTAGAGATTGCTTGCTCGCGAGGCGTCTCCGGTAGTTTCTCGTGGCACGGGACGAGAACGGTTTCTTCCTCACCGGCCGCGACGTACCCAAGAGATGTGGCCAGCCGGGCTGCCGCCGGCACCGTTGGAGACGACCGTGCCGGGCATCTTCGCGGCAGGCGACATTCGCTCAGGCTCGATGAAGCGGGTGGCCCCAGCCAGCGGCGAAGGTGCGGGTGCCGTGTCACACGTACATGCGCACCTCGCGCCAGCTCCCGACTAGACGCTGTCGATCCGTTTGAGGATGCTCGCTGCGAGACGCTCGGGTGTCTCGTCGAGCAGCCAGTGCGTGTGACCCTTGTAGATGTCGAGCTCATACGGGCCAGTCACGTAGCGCTCCGTGAGCTCGATGCCCTTGCGGCTGAGCGCAACGTCGTCGTCGCTCCAGACCATGGTGGTCGGCACGGTGATCTTGCCGCCGATGTCGCCGATGGGTGAGAACAGCAGTCCGCGATACCAGCCGATGCCCCCGGTGAGTGCGCCATAGTCGACGATGTCGGTCCGGTAGGTCTCGACCATCTCCTGCGTCATCCCTGCCTTGCGCAACGCCTTGGCAGCCGAGGGCGACTTCTGCTTCATCACCAGCTCGGGAACGACGGGCAGCTGGAACAGGCCGATGTAGTAGGACTTCAGAAGCTGGTTGCTGGTCAACATCGAGCGGAGGAACGCCGCTGGATGTCCGACAGAGACGGCCGTGTAGCTGGAGACGAGCTCAGGTGAGTGGCTGGCCACGGCCCATCCGACAGTCGAGCCCCAGTCGTGGCCGACCACGTGCACCGGCCCACCAATGTCCGAGATCAAGGCGAGGATGTCACTGCGCAGCTGCGAGGGGCGGTAGCCCCAGCGCGTACGCGGTCGGGCGCCGGGGGAGTAGCCCCGCTGATCGGGCGCATACGTACGCAGCCCGCGCTTGTGGAGGTGCTCAGCGACGGTGTTCCACGCCGAAGCGCGCTGCGGGAAGCCGTGCAACAGCACCACGGGAGTGCCGTCCAACGGGCCGCTGTCGATCACGTCGAACGTGTAGCGGCCGTTCCTGAACTGAGAGATGCGCTCGGAGGTCATGCCAGCATCCTTTCAGAACTAGTGCGGTCACTAGGATGGGTCAGTACCCCCGACCTCCATCCGCAAGGATCTGTATGTCTGAGCCCTTGGGCATCTCGCGCGCCGATGTCGCCCATCTGGCTGGCCTCGCGCGCATCGACCTGAGTGACGCCGAGCTCGACCATCTCGCCACCGAGCTGCCGTCGATTCTCGAGTACGTCGCTGCCGTCCAGCAGGCTGCCGGAGACGACGTCGAAGCGATGAGTCACCCGGTTCCGGTCAACAACGTGTTCCGCGAGGACGTCGTCCGACCGAGCCTGACGCAGGAAGAGGCGCTTTCGATGGCGCCGGCATCAGACCAGGGACGCTTCGGCGTCCCCAAGATTCTGGGTGAAGAGTGAACGAGCGCCAGCGAGTGAAAGATCAGGTACGGATCATGCCGATGCTCTCTTACCGTTGCTTCTTCGAGGGAGCGTCGGCATGAGCGATCTGACGAAGGTGACGGCTGATGAGCTGTCGCAGAAGCTCGCTGCGGGTGACGCCAGCTCGGTCGAGGTGACCCAGGCGCACATCGACCGCATCGCGGCTGTTGACGGCGCCATTCACGCGTTCCTGCACGTCGACGCCGAAGGCGCCCTCGCCACGGCCGCTGACATCGACGCCCGTCGCGCCAAGGGCGAGAAGCTACACGCCCTCGCCGGAGTACCGATCGCGGTCAAGGACATCGTCGCGACGATCGGCCTGCCCACGACGTGTGGCTCCAAGATCCTCGACGGCTGGATCCCGCCGTACGACGCCACGATCACGCAGCGCATCAAGGCCGCGGGCCTGCCGATCCTCGGCAAGACCAACATGGACGAGTTCGCGATGGGTTCGTCGACCGAGCACTCGGCGTATGGCCCCACGTACAACCCGTGGGACACGACGCGCAGCCCGGGTGGCTCCGGTGGTGGATCAGCCGCCGCAGTCGCCGCGTTCGAGGCGCCCCTCGCGATCGGCACCGACACCGGTGGCTCGATCCGCCAGCCCGGCGCCCTGACCGGCACGGTCGGAGTGAAGCCGACGTACGGCGGAGTGAGCCGCTACGGGCTCGTCGCCCTGGCGAGCAGTCTTGACCAGGCTGGCCCGGTCACCCGGTCGGTTCTCGACGCAGCGCTGCTGCACGAGCTCATCGGCGGGCACGATCCGTGCGACTCGACGAGCATCGACGAAGCCGTTCCGGCGGTTGTCGCCGCTGCACGCAGGGCTGACGTCAAGGGCCTCAAGATCGGCATCATCACCGAGCTCGGCGGCGACGGCTTCCAGCCCGGCGTACGCGCTCGCTTCGATGAGGCTGTCGCGCTGCTGACCGGCGCGGGTGCCGAGGTAGTCGAGGTCTCGCTGCCGAGCCTCGAGCACGCCCTCGCCGCCTACTACCTCGTGATGCCGAGCGAGGCGAGCAGCAACCTCGCCCGCTTCGACGCGATGCGTTACGGCGTACGAGTTCCTCCCGCGGGTGCCGACGATCCGAGCGCCGAGCAGGTCATGGCCTCGAGCCGTGACGCCGGCTTCGGTGACGAGGTCAAGCGCCGCATCATCCTGGGCACCTACGCGCTCTCGAGCGGCTACTACGACGCCTACTACGGCTCGGCACAGAAGGTACGTACGCTCATCGCCTCCGACTTCGCCGCCGTATTCGCCAAGGTCGACGTGCTCGTCTCGCCGACCTCCCCGACGACGGCGTTCGAGCTGGGCGCCAAGCTCGATGACCCGCTGTCGATGTACCTGCAGGACGTCGCAACGATCCCCGCAAACCTGGTCGGCATCCCCGGGCTCTCGCTGCCGATCGGCCTCGCCGACGAGGACAGCCTCCCCGTTGGACTGCAGTTCCTCGCCCCGCAGAAGGCCGACGACCGGCTCTACAACGCCGGTGCCGCGCTCGAACGGCTCCTTGAGGAGAAGTGGGGCGGACAGTTGCTTGCGCAGGCTCCCGATCTGGAGGTGGCCCGATGAGCGCAGAGACTCTCGTACCGTTCGACGAGGCCATCTCCCGCTACGACCCGGTGATGGGTCTGGAAATCCACATCGAGCTCAACACCGCGACCAAGATGTTCTGCGGATGCCCGACCGAGTTCGGCGCCGAGCCCAACACCCAGACGTGCCCCGTTTGCCTCGCGTTGCCGGGCGCTCTGCCGGTGGTGAACGCCAAGGCCGTCGAGTCCGCGATCCGCATGGGTCTCGCGCTCAACTGCGAGATCGCCGAGTGGTGCCGCTTCGCACGCAAGAACTACTTCTATCCGGACATGCCCAAGAACTTCCAGACGTCGCAGTACGACGAGCCCATCGCGTTCGACGGCTTCGTCGAGGTCGAGGGCGAGGGTGAGACCTATCGGATTGAGATTGAGCGCGCCCACATGGAGGAAGACACCGGAAAGGCGCTGCATGTCGGCGGTTCCACCGGTCGCATCCACGGCGCCGACTACTCGCTGGTCGACTACAACCGCGCCGGCATCCCGCTGATCGAGATCGTCACGCGCACGATTGAGGTCCCCGCTGACAAGGCGCCGGCGGTTGCGCGCGCATACGTCTCGCACGTCCGTGACCTGATTGGTGGACTTGGCGTCTCTGATGTCCGCATGGACCAAGGATCTCTGCGGGCCGACGTCAACCTCTCGCTGAAGCCCAAGGGTTCCGACACGCTCGGCACCCGTTCAGAGACCAAGAACGTCAACTCGTTCAGGTCGGTCGAGCGCGCCGTACGGTACGAAGTCTCCCGCCACGCGGGCATCCTCGACGAGGGTGGCAAGGTCCTGCAGGAGACCCGGCACTTCCAGGAGGACTCAGGCACGACCTCGTCGGGTCGCGAGAAGTCCGATGCCGACGACTACCGCTACTTCCCGGAGCCTGACCTCGCACCTGTCTCGCCGTCGCGCGAGTGGGTCGAGGAGCTGCGCAAGACCCTGCCCGAGCCGCCGGCCGTACGCCGCGCTCGCCTGCAGGCCGACTGGGGTTTCTCCGATCTCGACATGCGCGACACGATCGGCGCCGGTGCGCTCGACCTGATCGTCGCGACGGTCGAAGCCGGGACGAGTCCACAGGCGGCCAAGAAGTGGTGGCTCGGCGAGATGGCGCGCCGCGCCAACGAGACCGGCTCCGACCTCGACTCGCTCGGCATCACGCCGACCCAGGTCGCCGAGATCCAGGCGCTGATCGACTCGGGCCGGATCAACGACAAGCTCGCCCGCTCCGTCTTCGACGGTGTGATCGGTGGAGAAGGCACGCCGGAAGAGGTGATCGTCGGGCGCAAGCTCGAGGTCGTCTCCGACGACGGTGCACTCGGCGCGGCCGTGGATCGGGCGATCGAGGGTGACCCCGACGCGGCCCAGAAGATCCGCGACGGCAACCTGGGTGTCGCCGGCGCGCTGATCGGAGCGGTGATGAAGGAGATGCGCGGTCAGGCGGATGCTGGCCGCGTACGAGAGCTCATCCTCGAAAAGTTGTCTTGACCTACGGCCCCTCCTGACGTTCGTTTTCTGCTGTTCGCCGGATTATCCGAGTCCTGCGGCGAATACTGGTGCTTGGGAGAGCAGGACGAGGGTCCTGCGTTGAGGGAGCACGAAGTCATGAGCAACTCGTTCGTCGTACGCGCGCGTCGTCGCGCCGGAGCACTCGCCACGATTACCGCGCTGGTCGTGGGCAGCGCACTCGCCACGGGTCAGTCCGTACAGGCTGACGTCGTCACGTCTCTCCAGACGGTCGACGAACCGGTGCCAGGTCTGTCGATTGCGAGCTACAACGTCCGCAAGATCTACTCGACGGCCGACTGGGGTGCGCGTCGCCAGCCTGTCGCCGACAACATCTTGGGCGCCGCGCCCGACGTCATCGGCCTCTCCGAAGCCACCCCCAAGACGTGGGCCGGGAACGGCCGGAGGCAGTGGGCCGACCTGCTCGCACTCCTGGGCAGTCCCTACGCCCTCGCCACCAGCGGATCGACCTCGAGCGGAACGCAGCTGGCGTACAACCGCGATCGGCTTTCCGTCGTCAGCAAAGGCGTCAAGGTACTCATCAAGTACGGCGACGCCCGCCGCTACGCCGTGTGGGCGGTCTTCAAGGATCGGTTGAGCGGCAAGTCGTTCTTCGCGATCACGACCCACCTCGAGCCGGGCTCGCAGAAGAGCAGCACCATCAACAACGTGCGCATCCGGCAGGCGCGGCAGGTGCGGGACCTGGCAAAGACGTACTCCGGTGGTCGTCCCACGGTGATCCTGGGCGACATGAACTCGAGCCGTTCAGCGCAGCCCTACAACGGCCAGTACTCGGTGTTCGTGGGTGCCGGCTACGTCGACCCCATCGACAATGCGAAGGCCTCGTGGGCCGCGGGTGACAACGCGATCGCCGAGACGATGATCAACGCGCAGTACAACTCAGCGAACCACTTCTTGCGGACACCGCCGCGCACCAAGTTCGACGTCGGTACCCACATCGACTACATGTACGTGTCGCCGGGCATCCGTGTCGAGACGTGGCGACAGGTGATGGCGCTCGACGAGGTGGGCAACTTCATCGGCACGATCCCATCGGACCACAACATGATCCAGATGCAGATACACCTGTCATGAGCAGCTGAGGAGGGAGACCCGTGCTCGCAGACGACTTTGACGATCCCGGACAGATTGCTGTCTGGCACCGGCGGGGTACCTGGAGATTCTCGATCGCGCTCTTGATCATGCTCACAGCCGATATGGTCACCCAAACTGTGGCGTACGCGGCGATGGGCACCTTGCTGGGTGCCGCCGCGATTGCCTTCTCGGCGCACGCTGCGCTGAGGCACTTCGGTCTCGCCTGCCGGCGATGGACACTCCTGCTGTGGCCGGTCGCGACGTGTTCGACGCTGGGCGTCCTCCATGCCGCCTCGAGCGACACCGGAACTCTGCTGCAGGGCCTCATCGTCCTGTCATTTCAGTTCATCGGGATCACCCAGGCGCGGGGTACCGGTTTGTTGTTCCTGGTCCCCGCGTCTGTGCTCTTCCTGCACCTCACGGAGATGAGCAGTCGCGACGCGGTCGTCCGGCTCCCCATTGCCCTTTTGGTGTGGGTGGTTGTCAGCGAGGTGCCTGCGCGCCTGCTCGGTGAGCTGCGAGACAAACAGCACACCTTGGAGATGCTCGCGACCACAGACTCGCTGACGGGATTGCTGAACCGCTCACGGCTTGAAGCGCATCTTGAAGCGACGCCGGAGAGCAGCGCGGTCGCCGTCATCGACCTGGATCACTTCAAGGAGTTCAACGACACCCACGGTCATGTTGCAGGGGACCATGTCCTCGCGGACTTCGCCGAGGTGCTTCGGTCAACGACCCGCCCAGTCGATGCGGCGTTCCGCTTCGGAGGTGACGAGTTCGTCGTGATCTTCCATCAGTCGTCCCCGGCGGAAGCTGCCGAGGTCCTCGACCGGTGTGCTGAGGCGTGGGCGGGACACAGCTCGGATCTGACGTTCAGCGCAGGGATCGCGGTGGGTGGTGACGATGCAGTGAACGTCGCCGACGAGCTTCTCTACAAGGCCAAGCACGAGGGCCGCGCCCGTGTGCTCACGTTCGAGCGTGAGGGGTTTCGCTAGGCGTTGACACGTTCGAGCAACAGCTTGAGCTCTTGCATCACGATCTCGGGGAACTCGACGGGGATGAAGTGGGTCGACGCCAGCTCGCGGTAGCGCGATCCTTCGACCCGTTTGGATGCCGAGAGCATGTCTCGTGCGCCTGTGAGCATGTCCCACTTGCCCGAGAGGAACGTGACGGGCACGGCAATGGATGACAGTGACACCCGCTGGTGCTCCGAGACTCCGATCGCGAGCTTTGCGTACCAGGATGGATGCGTCGTGCAGAACTCCTGCAGCAGCGTGCGCAGCTCGCCGACATCGGCCGCAGGGTTGATCAAGCGTGACCAGCGCAGCATGTTGGCCGTCGCGTTTGTCCACGGAATGCGCTTGGTGATCGGTGCGATAACCGGCCCCGACCACCCGCCGGAACGTGCCAGACCGACCATGAGTCGTTTGGCGATGAACGGCGGTACCTTGATCGGCGCCAGCATCGTGGCGAACGTGTTGCCGGGCACGCCGGCCACCGCGAGGATCCCGTTTACACGCTCGGGGAAGCGACCAGCCAGCTCGAACGCAACGGTGACACCTGCCGACCAGCTGGCGACTGTGGCTGTCGTGACACCGGCGTCGTCCATGACAGCCACGGCGTCCTCGACGAACGCGTCGAGATCAACCCGGTTGTCGGCAGGTCGCGCCGAGCCGCCGGTTCCTCGGTGGTTCCACGAGATGACGCGTACTCCACAGTCCGGCTTGAGTAGCGCGGGCCACGCGTGCGGATTCGTGCCGAGACCGTTCGACAGCAGCACGACCGGACCTTCGGCGTCGTTGGTCCAAGCCCGCAGCCGCGTACCGTCTGCACTGATGACGTCGTAGTAGCGCACGAACGCGGTGGGTGTGGTCACGCCGTGAATTGTCGCACCCGCCCGAGTCCTGGTCAGAGGTTCTTCGCAATCGCGTCGACGAGACGCTCGGCGCCGCCGTTTGACCACGGCAGGAACAGACTCGGCTCGGTCAGTTCAAGCTCAATGACCAGCGGTGATCCGTCGGCTGCGGTCACCAGATCGACCCGGGCATACATCAGCCCGGCACTGCGTCCGAGGATCTCGTCGGTTGCGGCGAGAGCCTGTGCCGCGATGGCGTGCTGCGCGTCAGATGGCTCGCGTGCCAGTGGGTTCTCTCCGCGACCATCACGGTCCTGGCGCACGCCTTCGCCCTTGGCCAGGATCGCGCCCTTGCGGATCGCGTGTGAGAAGGTGCCGCCGAAGAAGAGCATGGCGGTCTCGCCCTCGTCGTCGACCGACGCGATGTATGGCTGCGTCATTGACGTACGCCCTGCGCCCACCAGCTCGGCAGAGTGCGCATAGACGTCATCGCGAGACGTCCACCGCGCTGTGTCCTTCGATCCGGCTGAGACGGTCGGCTTCACGACCCACTCGTCATGCTCACCGATGTCATCGCCGGGTGCGATGTTCCAGCGCGTCTCGATGATTGGTACGCCTGCTGCTTCGAGCTGGCGCAAGTAGATCTTGTCGGTGTTCCAGCTGATCACGTCGTGGCTGTTGTGAAGGTTGGGTATGGACGCGGTCCAGGCGAGGAATTCATCGCGACGGTTGATGTAGTCCCAGCACGAGCGGACGATCACGGAGTCGTACGTGGACCAGTCGACTGCAGGGTCGTCCCAGTGGGCGATCCCGGCTTCGATGCCACGTTGTGTGGCCGCGTCGAGCAGGAGGGGGAGGTCCTCGTCCAGCTGCCGGAAGGGGGCAGCGGAGACAAAAGCGATGGTCACGCACCCATTCTATGGATGAAGTGATCTCCTTCAAGGTTGCTAAATCAAGCAAATGGCTTCACTATGGAGAAATGAAGCAAAACACTTCACTCGAAGGCGCCGGACTTCAGTACGCCGTCATCGGCGACCTGGTCGGCTCGCGTCAGCAGAAGTCGCGCAGAGAGGCTCAGCGGCAGCTGCTCGCGGCGCTCGATGCCGTGAACACGCGGCTCCCGGCCGCCCAGAAGCTCGAACCCACGATCGGTGACGAGCTCCAAGGCGTGTACGCCAACCTGCACGATGCGCTCTACGCGACCGTGCTGGTCAGGCTCGCGCTGCCCGAAAGCATGGATTGCCGCTTCGGCATCGGCGAGGGGGAGATGGAGATCGTCGGCACCTCCGCGTACGGTCTGACACAGGACGGACAGGCATGGTGGTCAGCTCGGGAGGCTATTGATGACGCCAAGGCAAGGGGACGCCATTTTCCCGGTCTTCGAACCCGGATCGTGCGCGAGGGATCTGACCAGGGGGATGTCGTGAACGCCTACCTCTTGTGCCGCGACTCGCTCGTGAGCGACTTCGACGGACGCCAACGACGCATCGCGCTGGGCGTGCTTGACGGCAAGAAGCTCGCCCAGATCGCCGACGAAGAGGGCATCTCGACTTCTGCGGTGTCACAGCGCCACCGTTCAGGTGTCAGCGTGCTGGTCGAGTCGATCGCGGAGGTCCCTCGATGAGCGTCTTGGCAGTCCTGCTCGCGGCCATCGGTGCGGCTGACCTGATGGGCCGACGGATCTTCTCTGGCTTCATCGTCGTGATTGTCGGCTTGCTGCTGGTCGGCGCGGGTTGGAACACCCTGTGGCTCGCTCTGCTGCTCGGCTTCGCGGTGTTCGTGTGGGCCGTCGGTGCCCGCAGCGAATCCTTCGCCGGCATCACGTTGCTCGCGGTCTACACCGTCGTGCTCATCGTCCTGTCGGAGCAGCTCTCGTTCGACGACGTACCGATCCAGGGTTGGTACGACGACCTCGACATACCGTCACTCGCGACCGTCCCGTTCGATCGTTTCGCACTCGGGCTCGGCGTCATCCTGTTCCTCACCACTGCCGCCAATGTCGTCGTACGCGAGGTTCTCACCCTGACCGGGCCGCGAGTGCTCGAGCAGGAAGACGATCTCCAACGTGGTCGTGTGCTCGGCCCGCTGGAGCGGTGGTTCGTGTTCGGTTGCGCGGTGACCGGCAACCTCGCCGCCATGGCGCTGGTCGTTGCAGCCAAGGGCATCCTGCGGTTTCCCGAGATCTCACGCGACAAGCCCGAGGGGTTGCGCGCTGAGTACGTCCTCGTCGGGAGCTTCGTGAGCTGGGGTCTCGCTCTCACGTTCGTCCCACTCTTCTGAGCCACGAACCACCAACCATGCTCGCGGTCGTACGCTTGGCGCATGGCATCTGAGAAGCCCATCGACATCAAACCGCGCAGCCGCACCGTGACGGACGGCCTTGAGGCCACGGCATCACGCGGCATGCTTCGGGCCGTCGGCATGGGTGACGACGACTGGGAGAAGCCTCAGATCGGTGTCGCATCGAGCTGGAACGAGATCACCCCGTGCAACCTGTCGCTCGACCGGCTGGCCAAGGCGGTCAAGACCGGCGTGCACAGCGGCGGCGGCTACCCTCTCGAGTTCGGCACGATCTCGGTCTCGGACGGCATCTCCATGGGCCACGAAGGAATGCACTTCTCGCTGGTGAGCCGCGAGGTCATCGCTGACTCGGTCGAGACCGTCATGATGGCCGAGCGCCTCGACGGATCCGTCCTGCTCGCCGGCTGCGACAAGAGCCTGCCCGGCATGTTGATGGCCGCTGCTCGCCTCGACCTGGCCAGCGTGTTCCTCTACGCCGGATCGATCATGCCGGGCAACGTCGACGGCAAGGACGTCACGATCATTGACGCCTTCGAGGCAGTCGGAGCCTGCATCAAGGGACTCATCACCCGCGAAGAGGTCGACAAGATCGAACGCGCCATCTGTCCCGGCGAAGGCGCGTGCGGCGGCATGTTCACCGCCAACACGATGGCCACCGCCGCTGAGGCACTCGGAATGAGCCTGCCCGGATCGGCCGCACCGCCGGCGATCGACAGCCGTCGCGACGAGTTCGCCGTCGCTTCCGGCGAGGCAGTCGTCGAGATGCTGCGCAAGGGCATCACGGCGCGGCAGATCATGACCAAGGAGGCGTTCGAGAACGCCATCACCGTGACGATGGCGCTCGGCGGCTCGACCAACGCAGTGCTTCACCTGCTCGCGATCGCGCGCGAGGCAGAGGTGCCGCTGACGCTCGAGGACTTCAATCGCATCGGCGACAAGGTGCCGCACCTGGGCGACCTCAAGCCGTTCGGCCGATATGTCATGAACGATGTCGACAAGGCCGGCGGTACCGCTGTCATCATGAAGGCGCTGCTCGATGCGGGCCTGATGCACGGCGACTGCATGACCGTCACCGGCAAGACGATGGCTGAGAACCTCTCCAGCATCACCGAGAAGCTCGACGGCGACGTCATCCGTACGCTCGACAAGCCGATCCACAAGACCGGTGGCCTCACGATCCTTCGAGGCTCGCTCGCACCCGACGGCGCCGTGGTCAAGAGCGCCGGCTTCGACTCTGACGTCTTCCGCGGTACGGCTCGGGTGTTCGACGGTGAGCGCGCCGCCATGGATGCCCTCGAGGACGGCACCATCGTCGCCAACGACGTCGTGGTGATCCGCAACGAGGGCCCCAAGGGTGGACCCGGTATGCGCGAGATGCTCGCGATCACCGGTGCGATCAAGGGCGCCGGTCTCGGCAAGGATGTCCTGCTCCTCACCGACGGACGTTTCTCCGGCGGTACGACCGGACTCTGCGTCGGACACGTGGCACCCGAGGCCGTCGACGGGGGACCCATCGCCTTCGTCAAGGACGGTGACCCGATCGTTCTCGACATGGCCAACCGCACGCTCGAGGTCGAGGTCGACCCCGACGAGCTCGAGGCCCGCAAGGTCGGCTGGGAGCCCATGCCGCCGAAGTACACGACCGGTGTGCTCGCGAAGTACCGCAAACTCGTCAGCTCTGCAGCTGACGGTGCTGTCTGTGGCTGATGTCTGACATAGATCCTGACGAGCTGGCAATTGCACTGAAGGTGCTCAAGGCGGCCGAACAGCTCATCGAGGACGACCCGGATTACGTCGCACTGCGACGGGCGTGCGGGAAGTTCTACAAGAACGTCAAGAAGAACCGTCGCCTCGACAAGCGTGCCCAGGTCGCTGCCGCCGACCGTGCTGTCGTCGCCGTGACCGCGACGGGATCTCCGACGCGCATCGATGACGAGACCGAGGGCATTCCGCTCGTCTCCAACGCACCTGGTGCCACGGCTGGCACGCTCCTCGTCGCTCGGCCTTGCTACATCTGCAAGCAGAAGTACACCGTCGTCGACGCGTTCTATCACCAGCTCTGCCCGGAGTGCGCCGCACTCAATCGCTCCAAGCGCGATGCGCGTACGGACCTGACGGGCAAACGAGCGCTGCTCACAGGCGGCCGCGCAAAGATCGGCATGTACATCGCGCTGCGTCTTCTGCGAGACGGCGCCCACACGACCATCACGACACGATTCCCGCACGACGCCGTACGCCGGTTCACTGCCATGCCGGACAGCGCCGACTGGCTGCACCGACTGCGCATTGTCGGCATCGACTTGCGTGATCCGGCCCAGGTGGTCGGGCTCACCGACTCGGTCGCTTCGCTGGGACCGCTCGACATCCTGATCAACAATGCAGCGCAGACCGTACGACGTACGCCTGGCGCCTATGCACCGCTCGCCGAGGCCGAGAACGCACCACTGCCCGAAGGTCCGCTCCCGGAGCTCCTGACGTTCGGCCACACCAGCGACGCGCACCCTGCTGCACTCGTCGGCTCGGTTGACTCACACCCCGTGCTCGCCGGCGACGCACATACGGCCGAGGAGCTCACCGCGATGGCACTGACGGCAGGCTCTGCCGACCTCGAGCGGATCGACGCCGGGGGACTCGTGCCCGACACCGTCGACATCAACAGCTGGACGCAGCGCGTGCACGAAGTTGATGCGCTCGAGCTGCTCGAAGTGCAGCTTTGCAACACGACGGCGCCGTTCATCCTCGTCAGCCGACTTCGCCCGTCGATGGCTGCCGCAGATTCGCGGCGTACGTACGTCGTCAACGTCTCGGCGATGGAGGGCCAGTTCAGCCGCCGATACAAGGGGCCAGGTCATCCGCACACCAACATGGCAAAGGCTGCGCTCAACATGCTGACCCGCACCAGCGCGGGAGAGATGCTTGAGCAGGATGGCATTCTGATGACTGCGGTCGACACCGGATGGATCACCGACGAACGTCCGCATCCGACCAAAGTGCGCCTGGCCGAGGAGGGTTTCAAGGCTCCACTCGACCTCGTCGATGGCGCAGCACGGGTCTACGACCCGATCGTCCAGGGCGAGGCCGGCACAGACCTGTTCGGCGTCTTCCTCAAGGACTACGTGCCGTCGCCCTGGTGAGCGCCGTCCACATGTTGGTACGTGTTGTCTCAGCACTTGATAATTCCGGCCCACGGTACGAGACTGATCAGCGTGAACGTGGAAATTCTCGTAGTAGATGACTGACGCGATGGCCTGATCGGCCCCGCGTCTCCCTCGAATGCCTCACGGCCGAGGGATTTTTTTATGCGAACTCACCGACAAGCCACGGGCATACTGAAATGGACAGAAGGATGAACTCATGACCGAGACGCTCACCGGGGCGCAGAGCCTCGTGCGGGCACTGGAGCAGGCCGGGGTCGACACGATCTTCGGCATCCCAGGCGGCGCGATCCTGCCTGCGTACGACCCGCTCTTCGACTCCAAGCAGATCCGCCACATCCTCGTGCGCCACGAGCAGGGTGCCGGTCACGCAGCGCAGGGCTATGCGCAGGTCACCGGCCGCGTCGGCGTCTGCATGGCGACGTCGGGCCCCGGTGCGACCAACCTCGTCACGGCAATTGCCGACGCGCACATGGACTCGGTCCCGATCGTTGCGATCACGGGACAGGTCCCGAGCGGCGCGATCGGCTCGGACGCTTTCCAGGAAGCTGACATCCGCGGTATCACGATGCCGATCACCAAGCACAGCTTCCTCGTGACCAACGCCGACGAGATCCCGCGCGTCATCGCGGAGGCCTTCCACATCGCCAGCACGGGTCGTCCCGGTCCGGTCCTCGTCGACATCGCGAAAGACGCGTTGCAGGCGCAGACGACCTACAACTGGCCAAGCGAGCTCGCACTGCCCGGCTATCGCCCGACCACGCGTCCGCACGGCAAGCAGGTCCGCGAAGCCGCGCGCCTGATCGCCGAGTCCCAGCGCCCGGTCCTGTACGTCGGCGGTGGCGTGATCAAGGCCGAGGCGTGGGAAGAGCTGAAGGTTCTCGCCGACCTGACCCAGATCCCCGTTGTCACGACATTGATGGCCCGCGGAGCGTTCCCGGACTCGCACGAGCTGCACCTCGGCATGCCCGGTATGCACGGTTCCGTCGCCGCAGTCGGTGCGTTGCAGAAGAGCGACCTGCTGATCTCGCTCGGTGCGCGCTTCGACGATCGTGTGACAGGCAAGCTTGACTCGTTCGCTCCTGGCGCCAAGATCATCCACGCCGACATCGACCCCGCTGAGATCTCCAAGAACCGAGCGGCAGACGTCCCGATCGTGGGCGACTGCCGTGAGGTCATCGCCGACCTGATCACGATGCTGCAGAAGCAGACCGCCGAGGACAAGCTCACGGTCGATTGCAGTGCTTGGAAGACGCAGATGCTCGCCGTCAAGGCGAAGTACCCCGTCGGCTACGACAAGCCCGAGAAGGGGCTCGCGCCGCAGCAGGTCATCGAGCGCATCAGCGCGATCGCCGGCCCCAATGCGACCTACACGGCTGGCGTCGGCCAGCATCAGATGTGGGCCGCTCACTACGTCGACTTCGAGCGCCCACGCCAGTGGCTCAACTCTGGTGGCCTCGGCACGATGGGCTACGCCGTTCCCGCTGCAATGGGTGCGCAGGTTGGCCTGCCCGACGCAGTTGTCTGGGCCATCGATGGTGACGGCTGCTTCCAGATGACCAACCAGGAGCTGGCGACCTGCGCGATCGAGGGCATCCCGATCAAGGTCGCGGTCATCAACAACTCCTCGCTCGGCATGGTGCGCCAGTGGCAGACGCTGTTGTACGACGGTCGCTACTCCAACACCGACCTCAACACCGGTCCGGAGGACATCGGCGCTCGTCGTATCCCTGACTTCGTCAAGCTCGCGGACGCATACGGCTGTGTCGGGCTCCGCTGCGACAACGAGTCCGACCTGGACGCCACGATCGAGAAGGCGATGGCGATCACCGATCGACCGGTCGTGATCGACTTCGTGGTCGAGCGCGACGCAATGGTCTGGCCGATGGTCCACGCCGGAACCAGCAACGATGCGATCCAGATCGCTCGCGACATGGCCCCCGAGTTCGATGACGAGGAGATGATCTGATGTCACGCCACACTCTCAGCGTGCTCGTCGAAAACACCCCGGGTGTTCTCGCGCGCGTCTCGAGCTTGTTCATGCGTCGCGGCTTCAACATCGACTCGCTCGCTGTTGGACCGACCGAGATCCCTGAGATCTCGCGCATGACGATCGTCGTGAACGTCGACGAGCTTCCCCTCGAGCAGGTCACCAAGCAGCTCAACAAGCTTGTCAACGTGCTCAAGATCGTCGAGCTCGACTCGAGCACGGCAGTTGAGCGCGAGCTCATGCTGATCAAGGTTCGTACGGACGCCCAGACCCGTGGACAGGTGCTCGAGACCGTACAGCTTTTCCGCGCCAAGGTCGTCGACGTCGCCACCGACGCCGTGACGATTGAGGCGACGGGCGACTCCGGCAAGCTCACCGCGATGCTCAACGTCCTGGAGCCCTTCGGGATCCGAGAGATCGCACAGTCGGGGCGCGTGGCGATCGGCCGCGGATCCCGTTCCATCACCGACCGCACCCTGCGTACCGTTCCCGGCTCGCAGGCAGTCTGACGAGCCAAACCCAACACTCGAACCGCTTCAAGGAGAAGAACCCCAGTGGCTGAACTGTTTTACGACGACGACGCAGACCTGAGCATCATCCAAGGACGCCACGAGGCGGTCATCGGCTATGGAAGCCAGGGTCACGCGCACGCGCTCAACCTGCGCGACTCTGGCGTCGATGTCCGTGTCGGTCTGGCCGAGGGCTCCAAGAGCATGGAAATGGCTGTTGCAGAGGGCCTCCGCGTCCTCTCGGTCGCCGAGGCTGTCGAGGAAGCTGACGTCACCGTCGTGCTCGCCCCCGACCAGTTCCAGCGCCACATCTACGCCGAGTCGATCGCTCCCAACCTGGTCGAGGGCGACGCCCTGGTC